>JAGQSL010000129.1:4086-9015 GCA_020439525.1 Acidimicrobiales bacterium
CGATCCCGCGGCGTTCGCCAGCGTGATCGCCGACCTGGTGCGCGACGACGGCGCCGTCCTCTACGTCAACGGCGTCGAGGTCGGGCGCGACAACCTCCCCGACGGCCCCATCGCCTTCGCCACGCCCGCCACGAGCGTGATCAGCGATCGCACGGCCGAACGGACGCCCGTGCGCTTCACCATCCCGGCGTCGGCCTTCGTCGCCGGGACCAACACCATCGCCGTCGAGGTCCACAACAGCGACCGATGGAGCGGCGACCTCTCCTTGGACCTCCGCCTCGTCGGCCAGCCCTGACGCGACCGCCGGATACCACCGAGCGTGGTCGGCCCACCCGAGTTGCCACGCAGCGTGATGTCCGGTAGGGTGCGCCACGAAGCGTGAGATCCGTCCGGTCACCAGCACGCCACGTGATCGCCGGACGGGGGGAGGCCCACATGCGAACGCACCTGCCGCGACCCAAGCGAGCCCTGGGCGCCGTCGCCGTCCTGGCGGTGGTCGCCACCGCCGCCGTGACGATCCTCGGTGGCAGCTCGGCCCAGGCCGCCGCCGCCGCGCCCGGCGACGGCACGTCGTCGGCGACCGCAGGCGCGTCGTGCTGGGGCATCAAGCAGGCGTACGGCGCCAGCGCCTCGGGCGTGTACTGGCTGAGCAACGCCCGCCTCGAGCGCCCCCAGCAGTTCTACTGCGACATGACCACCGACGGCGGCGGCTGGGTCCTCGTCGGCCGCGGGCGCCAGGGCTGGTCGTTCAACCCGTTCGGCCAGGGCTCGCCGAACACGCTGCGCTCCACCCCCGACGGCACCGGCGCCTTCGCCCCCGCCGCGCTCGACTCCTCCACCATCGACGGCCTCCTGAACGGGCAGACCGTGCGCGGCCTCCCCGACGGCATCCGCCTCGAGCGGGCGACCAACTCGTCGGGCACGAACCGCCAGAGCTACCGCCTCTACCCCCGGGTGGACGGCTGGACCTGGAGCTTCCACGCCGGTCAGCTGCTCGACAAGGTCGTCATCGACGGGTCCACCTACCAGGGGTCGAACACCTACGACACCGCGGATTCGGTCTACGGCCAGACCACCAACCAGCTGAACAACGTGCAGGGCACCCGGCGGATGTTCACCTACAAGTGGAGCAGCCACAACAACCAGGCGGGCTTCTCGTTCGGCAGCGGCGTGTCGGGCGGCTCGAGCAGCGCGTCGAACTACCTCTGGACGAACGGCAACGAGGGCTACCCGATCCCCTTCACCCGGGTCTGGATCCGGCCCCAGATCGCCAACTCGGCCGCCGGCTTCTCGCCCATCCCCGCCGCCGGCTACCCCGCGGCCCCCCTGCCGGCCCAGCTCGAGAACCGCTCGGAGCAGGCGCCGTGGGGCGTGGTCGGGCTCGACCACACGAACGAGTCGACCATCGAGCCGTGGAACACCAACGTCCTCTCCGTGCGCGCCCACGGCGACCGCACCTTCGTGGGCGGCCGGTTCACGGGCGTGCAGAACGGGCCGAGCGCGTCGCAGATCGCCCAGCCCTACCTCGCCGCGTTCAACTACGACGGCTCCTGGATCGACACGTTCCGCCCGCAGCTCGACGGCCGGGTGTGGGACATGCTCGTCACGACAGACGGGAAGCTCATCATTTCCGGCGACTTCACCAACGTGAACGGCGCCCCCAACACGTCGGGCATCGCCGCCCTCGACCCGCAGACGGGCCAGGTGATCGCCGGGTTCAAGGCCAACGCCACCTCCACCTCGGGCCGACCGCTCGTGCGGGCCCTCGCCCAGCGCGACGGCATCGTCTACGCGGCGGGCAACTTCAACCGCTTCGCCGGCGGCAACTGGAACCAGATCACCGTCACCCGGGCCGTCAGCTTCAGCGCCGCCGACGGCACGCCCAGCACCTGGCGGCCGCGAGCCTCGGGCCAGGTCGTGCGCATCCGGGTCAGCCAGGACGGCACCCGCGTCCTCATGGCCGGCTACTTCTCGAACGTCAACGGCGACACCAACATGGCCCGCTTCGCCATCACCGACCGCACCACCGGCAACCCGGTGAGCGGCATCGGCGCCTGGACGGCGTCGGTCGGCTCGAAGAAGACCTACCAGCAGGCGGTCATCGACTTCCCCGACGGCAAGGTGGCGGTCGGCGGGTCGGAGCACAGCATCCAGCTCTGGAACCGCGACCGCACCCAGATGCTCGACGCCTCGGTCACCAAGCAGGGTGGCGACACCCAGCTGATCGAGACCTTCGGCGACAAGACCTACGTCGGCTGCCACTGCGGCAACTGGGTCTACGAGGGCACGAACGACTGGACGTCGCCCACCGGCTTCCGGGCGATCAAGCCGATCAACCTGATCGGCGCCTGGGACACCGCCACCTGGCAGCAGGACACCACCTGGTACCCGAGCTCGCTCAAGGGCGCCAAGGGCGAGGGCACGTGGGCGGCCGACATGGACAGCCGGGGCTGTCTGTGGGTCGGCGGCGACCTCGTGCGCGGCGGCTGGTCGGGCAACGCCGCCAACGACTGGCTCGGCGGCTTCGCCCGCTTCTGCCAGCAGGACGCCACGGCGCCGACGGCGCCCACCTCGCTGCACGCCACCACCTCGGGTGCCGACGTGGTCCTCAGCTGGGGTGCCGCCACCGACGCCAGCGGCACCGTGTCCTACGACGTGTACCGCGACGACCGGGTGATCGGCACGGTCTGGGGCCGCAGCTACACCGACCCGGAGGTGACCGGCACGCACCGCTACACGGTGCGGGCCGTCGACGCCCGGGGCAACCGCTCCGCCTCGCCGGCGCCCGTGAACGTCAACGGGCCCTCGCCGGTGCTCGCCACGCCCATCGCGTTCAACACCGCCTGGCGCTACCTCGGCGACGGCTCCGACCAGGGGACCGCCTGGCGGGCGCCGGCGTTCGGCGACGGCGGCTGGCCCACCGGCAACGGGCGACTCGGCTGGGGCATGAGCACCGTGGCCACCACGGTGAGCACCACCAAGCCGATGACCACCTACTACCGCCGGTCGTTCTCGGTGACCGACGCCGCCTCGGTGCGCATGCTCGACCTGAAGCTCTACAACCTCCAAGGCGCCGTCGTGTACGTGAACGGCGTGGAGGCCGGGCGGCTCAACATGCCGGCGGGGGCGGTCACCTCGACCACGCCGGCCGCCGGCTACCTCACCGCCGCCCAGGAGCAGGCGCTCAAGAGCATCTCGGTCCCCGGCTCGCTGCTGGTGAACGGCACCAACGTCATCGCCGTCGAGTCGCACAACGTGACCGCCGGGGCCAGCCGCTCGCAGTTCGACCTGCAGGCGACGCTCTACGGCACCGGCGGCGACACCAGCGCCCCCACGACGCCGACCGCCACGGCCACGGCCGGTGCCGGGCTCGTCGACCTCAGCTGGACGGCATCGACCGATGACGTCGGCCTGGCCGGCTACCTCATCGAGCGCGACGGGGCCCCGCTGGCCGTCGCCGGCCCGACCGCCACGGCCTTCCGCGACGCCCCGGTCGACACCTCGGCCAGCCACACCTACGTCGTGACCGCGTTCGACGGCAACGGCAACCGCGCCGCCGCCGCCCCGGCGACGGTCACCCCGGTGGCCGACCCGAACCTCCTGGCCTACGGCGCCACGTGGCGCTGGTTCTTCGCCGAGGGCGGGCCCGCGGGCACCTGGGCCGCACCCGGCTACGACGACACCGGATGGGCCAGCGGTCCGGCGGAGCTCGGCTACGGCGACAGCGACGAGAAGACCGTCATCTCCACCAGCCCCACCCCCCGCCCCCTCACCGCCTACTTCCGCACCACCATCGACGTCGCCGATCCCGCGGCGTTCGCCAGCGTGCTGGCCAAGCTGGTGCGCGACGACGGCGCCGTCCTCTACGTCAACGGCGTCGAGGTCGGGCGCGACAACCTCCCAGACGGGCCGATCGAGTTCGGCACGGGAGCGTCGCGGATCATCTCGAACCGGGCCGAGGAGCGTGCCCCGGTGAGCTTCACCATCCCGGCGTCGGCCTTCGTCGCCGGGACCAACACCATCGCCGTCGAGGTCCACAACAGCGACCGTTGGAGCGGCGACCTGTCGATGGACCTGCAGCTCACCGGTCAGCCCTGATCGCGGCGAGGGGCGGCCCGCCCTGGATTCGGGCCGCCTCCTGCCGATCAGGGACCGGATGGATGCGCCGCGACCTCGCACCGAACGCCGACGCACCCCCCGGGCGCACCCGCTGGGCGGGCTGGTCCTCGCGCTCGCTCTCCTCGTCGGCGCCAGCCTGACCGGCTGCGAGCCCACGCCCGAACCGGTCGTCCCCGGGCCCGGCGACGGCCTCAGCATGGCCACCGCCGGTGCCTCGTGCTGGGGCATCAAGCGCGACCGGCCCGGCTCGCCCTCCGGCGTGTACTGGCTCTCGACGCCCTCGATGGACCGTCCGGCGGCGTTCTACTGCGACATGGTCACCGATGGCGGCGGATGGGTGCTGATCGGCCGAGGTCGCGACGGCTGGACCTTCGACCTGCGGGGCCAGCAGAGCCCGGCGACCGTGCGCTCCACGGTGAGCGGCTCGGGTGCGTTCGTCCCCGCCGCCTTGGATGCGGAGGTCATCGACGACCTGATCGACGGCGCCTCGCCCGCGGCCCTCTCCGACGGCATCCGGGTGGAGCGAGCCACCAACAGCGCCGGCACGGCGTTCCAGCAGGTGAAGCTGTTCCCCCGGTTCACCCGCTGGAACTGGACCTGGCAGGCGGGCCACGCCCTCGCCAAGATCGTGGTCGACGGCACGACCTCCAGCGGCTCCAACACGCGCGACACCTTCTCCCCCCAGCCGGGGGCCAGCAGCTCGAAGCTCGAGGGCCAGCAGGGCACCAAGCGGCTCTTCACCTGGGAGTGGGCGAACAACGGCGGCAAGGCCGGGTTCTCGTTCGGCAAGGGCGGCCCGGCCGGGTCCAC
>JAGQSL010000130.1:0-10997 GCA_020439525.1 Acidimicrobiales bacterium
CGGCGCCGTTCTCGCCGAGGAGGGCGTGCACCTCGCCGGGGAGCACCTCGAGGTCGACGTGCTCGTTGGCCACGACGCCGCCCGGGAACCGCTTGGTGATGCCGCGCGCCGCGAGCGCCGGGGGCGGTCCCCCGGCGCTCGCACGCGCGACGTCGGACTCGCTCACGAGGCGAGCCGGTGCGAGATCAGCCCTTCGGGCTGCCCTCGACGCCTTCGATGAACCAGTCCATCGTGAGGATCTCGTCGAGGGTCATCTTCACGCCGTCGGCCACGCGCTCCTCGCCGTCCTGGTCCACGAGGGGGCCGGTGAGCGGGTAGAAGTCGCCGTCGGAGATGGCCTGCTTCTGGGTCTCGATCTGGTCCTGCACGTCCGCGCTCACCTTCTCGCCGAAGGGGGCGAGGGTCACGAAGCCGTCGGCGATGCCGCCGTAGTACGAACCGGTCTCCCAGGTGCCGTCCATGACGGCCTGCACGCGCTCGGTGTAGTACGGGCCCCAGTCGTAGAGCGAGGCGGTCAGCCACACGTCGGCGAGGTTCTCGCTCTGGTCCGAGTCGTAGCCCACGAACGGCAGCCCGGCCTCGCTGGCGGCCTCGCCCGAGGCGGGGGAGTCCTGGCCCGAGGCGATGGCGTCGACGCCGGCCTCGATGAGCGAGTCGGCCGCCTTGCGCTCGTCCTCGGGGTTGAACCAGGTGTTGGTCCACACGACCTTGGTGGTGGCGGTCGGGTTGTTGGTGGCCACGCCCAGCTGGAACGCGTTGATGTGGCGGATCACCTCGGGGATCGGGAACGGGGCCACGAAGCCGACCGTGCCGCCCTCGGGGATGGCCGAGCCGGCGGCGATGCCGGTGAGGTAGATCGTGTCCTCGGAGGCGCCGTAGTAGGTGGCGACGTTCTCGGAGGTCTCGGCGCCCGTGGCGTGCTCGAACTTCACGTCGGGGTGCTCGGCGGCGAGCTCGGCGATGGCGTCGCCGTAGCCGAACGAGGTGGCGAAGATGATCTGGTTGCCGTCCTTGATCAGGTCCTCCATGACCTGCTTGGCCTCGGGGCCCTCGGGGACGTTCTCCTTGTAGGTGGTCTCCACCTCGTCGCCCAGCTGCTCCTCGACGAACTCGCGCCCGGCGTTGTGGGCCTGGGTCCAGCCGCCGTCGTTGATCGGGCCGACGAAGACCCACGCCGCCTTGACGACGTCGGAGCTCTTCTCGCCGCCGCTCGAGCCGCCATCGCTGCTGGCGTCGTCATCGCCGCCGCAGGCCGCGAGGCCGAGGGCGAGCAGGGCCACGAGGGCGAGGCTGAGCAGCTTGGTGCTGCGGGACCGGGTTCGACTCACGAACGCTCCTGGTGCGTGTCGCGGCCCGCGCGGGGCCGGGATGGGAAGGGGTGACGGAGGGGACTGGCCGCGCGTGCTTCGGCCATCCGGCGTTCCGTCGGGCGGCACCCTAGGCGCGCGGCTCGGCTCGCTTCCTCTCCTGGCGTCAACGTCGTGTGAACGCCGTGTGAACCGGCCGTCCACCTCTGGTTCAGGTGGTCGGTGCCCCTCAGCGATCGAGGAAGGGCGCGTACGAGTCGAGCGTGCGGAGCACCTCGTCGCGCCCGGCCGACGGCAGCCGCAGGACGGTCTCGGCGATGCCGAGGGACTCGTAGTGGGCGAGCTTCCCGGCCTCGGGCAGGGTGCCGAAGGGGATGACGGTGAAGTCGTCGGGGCCGCGCCCGACTCGTTCGCCGGCCTCGTGGAGCTGGGCCATCGCCGCGGCCACCCCAGCGCCGCCGATCGGGATCCACCCGTCGGCGAACTCGGCGATGTGCTCGAAGAGGATCGGGCCCGGTGCCCCGCCGACGAGGACGGGCACGCCCGAGCGCCCCCGCACCTGCTGCACGGGCTTGGGCCACGCCCAGGCCTCGGCCAGGTGCACGTGCTCGCCCTCGAAGCTGGCGGCCTCCTCGCTCCAGAGCGCCTGCATCGCCAGCACGCGCTCGCGCACGACCGCCCGGCGGGTGGCCTTGGAGCCCCCGTGGTTCTCGAGCTCCTCGATGTTCCAGCCGTAGCCGATGCCGAGGCTCACCCGGCCGCCCGACACGTGGTCGAGGGTCGCGACCTCCTTGGCCGTGACGATGGGGTCGCGCTCGGCCATCAGGGCGATGCCGGTCCCGACGCGCAGGCGCTCGGTGACCGCGGTGATCATGCCCATGGCCACGAACGGGTCGAGGCAGCGGCGGTACTCCTCGGCCAGCGGCTCGCCCATCGGCGCCGGCGTGCGGCGGCTGGTGGGGATGTGGGTGTGCTCGGGCAGCCACAGCGAGGTGAAGCCCCTCGCCTCGACCTCACGGGCGAGCTCGATCGGGCCGATGCTCTGGTCGGTGAGGAAGATCGTGACGCCGAGGTCCATGGCGCGACAGTAACCTGACGCCCCGTCAGAAATCGGAGAGCAGGAGAAGCGCACGCCATGGGTCACCTCTGCGACGGTCGTGTCGTCGTCATCACCGGCGCGGGTCGGGGCATCGGCCGGGGCCACGCCCTCGAGTTCGCCCGCCAGGGGGCCAAGGTCGTCGTGAACGACATCGGCGCCGAGCTGGACGGCTCGGGTGGTTCCACCGGTCCCGCCGGCGAGGTCGTCGAGGAGATCCGCGCCGCCGGCGGCGAGGCCGTGGCCAACGGCGACGACATCTCCACCTGGGAGGGCGGCGCCAACCTGGTCAAGGCCGCGCTCGACGCGTTCGGCGACCTGCACGTGGTGGTGAACAACGCCGGCGTGGTGCGCGACCGCATGTTCGCCAACGCCACCGAGGACGAGTGGGACCTCACGATGCAGGTCCACCTGAAGGGCCACTTCACCACCGCCCGCCACGCCGCCGCCTACTGGCGCGACCGGGCCAAGGCAGGCGAGGCGGTCGACGCCCGGATCATCAACACCAGCTCCGGCGCCGGGCTGCTCGGCTCGGTGGGCCAGGCGGCGTACTCGGCGGCCAAGGGCGGCATCCTCTCCCTCACGCTGGTGCAGGCCGCCGAGCTCGGTCGCTACGGCATCACCGCCAACGCCATCGCCCCCGCGGCGCGCACCCGGATGACCGAGCAGGTCTTCGCCACCACGATGGCGGCGCCCGACGACCCCGACGCCTTCGACGAGATGGCCGCCGAGAACGTGGCGCCGCTCGTGGTGTGGCTGGGCTCGACCGACTCGGCCGGGGTCACCGGTCGGGTCTTCGAGGTCGAGGGCGGCAAGGTGTCGGTCGCCGACGGCTACCAGCACGGTCGCGTCATCGACAAGGGCGCCCGCTGGGAGCCGATCGAGGTCGGTGCCGCCGTCACCGAGCTGCTCGCCGAGGCGCCGGCGCCCGCACCCGTCTACGGGGCCGGATGAGCGCATCCTCCCGGGCGGCCCCGCCGCCTGGGAAGCTGAGGGCGTGAAGCCCGGGCCGCTCAGCTGGGAGCCGCACGAGCCCTCCGGGGTCGGCGCCGACACCACCGAGGCGGCCGCCATGGCCCAGCGGTTCCGGGAGTTCGCCGACCAGGTCGTCGCTCGGCTCCCGCTCTACCACCGGCTCTGCGAGGGGGCGGCCGACGACCTCGAGGTGGCAGCCCGCCTCCTCGTGGCCGCGCCCGACCAGCAGATCCCGAACCTGCTGCTCGCCGCGGTGCACGACGTGCTGCTCGCCGGCGAGCGCGACCGCCTCGCCGACTGGTACCCCACGGTCCTCGGCGCCCACCCCGACGGCGGCGCCCACGCCCGGGCCGTGGGCACGGGCGACGACGACCCGTGGCCGCGCTTTCGGAACCTGGCGCTGCACCACCCCGGTGTCGAGCAGCGGCTCGCCAGCGGCATCACCCAGACCAACGAGGTGGGCCGCAGCGCCGTCATCTTCCCCGCCGTCTTCTCGGCCGCCCGCCACGCTCGCTCCGCGCCGAGCGGCGGCGCCCGGCCCGTGGGCATCGTCGAGATCGGCGCCTCGGCGGGCCTCAACGTCGACCCGGCTCGCTACGGCTACCGGTATCGGATCCCAGGCGATCCGCTCCGGCCCGAGGAGGTCGTCACCGCGGTCGGCCCCCGTTCGAAGCTGATGATCGATTGCGAGCTGCGCGGGGATCGGGTGCCGCCGCTGCCCGAGGGGGCGCTCGTGGTCGAGAGCGCGGTGGGCATCGACCGCCGACCCGTGGTGGTGAGCCGGGCCGTCGACGCCCGGTGGCTGGTGGCCTGCCAGTGGCCCGAGGAGCTGGAGCGCACCGCGCAGCTCCGTGCCGCGATCGCGCTGGCCACCGAGGAGCCGCCGATCGTCGAGCAGGGCGACGCCGTGGCCGACCTGGGCCGCCACGTGGCGGCGGTGGCCGCTCACGCCCTCCCGGTGGTGGTGTCGACCTGGACGATGGCCTACCTCACGATCGAGCGCCAGCAGGAGCTGCTGGGCGAGCTCGACCGCATCGGCACCCACCGCGACGTGGCGCTGGTGTTCGCCGAGCAGCCCGAGCGCATCCCCGGCATCCCGGTCCCACCGCGACCCGACGGGGCGCCCGACGGCCGGGCCACCGCGCTGGTCCGCATGGAGTGGCGCGACGGCGAGCGGACCGAGGTGCGCCTGGGCGACTGCCACCCGCACGGACGGTGGCTCGAGTGGGTCGACACCGGCCGTCCGCTCGACGAGGGGTGAGGCCCGCACCCTCCGCGGATTCGGTTACCGATCGGTCACTTGGCTAGAACGGGACCCTCCCAGGGGATCTCACAAGGAGCCGGTCATGCCCGAAGCCGTCATCGTCGCCACCTCCCGCACGCCCATCGGTCGGGCCATGAAGGGCTCGCTCAAGAACGAGCGCCCCGACGACCTCACCGCCTTCATCGTCGACGACGTGCTGAACAAGGTGCCCCAGCTCGACCGCAACGACGTTGAGGACCTCCTGCTCGGCTGCGGCCAGCCCGCCGGCGAGTCGGGCTACAACCTCGCCCGCATCGTCGCCATCCAGGCCGGCATGGCCAACGTCCCCGGGGTCACCATCAACCGCTACTGCTCGTCGTCGCTGATGAGCATCCGCATGGCCGAGCACGCCATCAAGGCGGGCGACGGCGACGTGTTCGTGGCCGCCGGCGTCGAGACGGTCAGCCGGTTCCTGAACGGCATGGCCGACAGCGGCCCCCACAACCCCAAGTACGCCGACGCCGAGGCCCGCACCGCCGAGCGCACCAACGGCGGTGCCCCCACGTGGACGCCGCTCGAGGGCTCGCTGCCCGACGTGTACATCACCATGGGCCAGACGGCCGAGAACGTCGCCCAGTACACCGGCACCAGCCGCGAGGAGCAGGACGACTTCGCGTTCCTGTCGCAGACCCGAGCCACCGCCTCGCTCGAGAACGGCTTCTGGGAGAACGAGATCACCCCGGTCACCACCACCGACGACGAGGGCAACGAGGTCGTGGTCACCAAGGATGACGGCATCCGCTCGCCCAACCGGGAGAAGATGGCCACCCTGGCGCCGGTGTTCCGCCCCGATGGCACCGTCACCGCCGGCAACGCCTGCCCCCTCAACGACGGCGCCGCCGCCGTCGTCGTCATGAGCGACACCAAGGCCGCCGAGCTGGGGATCACCCCGCTGGCGCGCATCGTGTCGTCGGCCGCTACCGGCCTCGACCCCGAGATCATGGGCCTCGGCCCGATCGAGGCGGTCCGCAAGGCCCTCTCGCGCGCCGGCATGACCATCGACGACATCGACCTCGTCGAGATCAACGAGGCCTTCGCCGCCCAGGTGATCCCCTCGGCCAAGGAGCTCGGCATCAGCTGGGACAAGCTCAACGTCAACGGTGGCGCCATCGCCGTCGGCCACCCCTTCGGCATGACGGGCGCCCGCATCATGGGCACGCTGATCAACGGCCTCAACAAGGACGACAAGACCTTCGGCCTCGAGACCATGTGCGTGGGCGGCGGCCAGGGCATGGCGATGATCATCGAGCGCCTCTCCTGATCGCTCGCTGACCGGCACTCGTTCGGAGGGGCTCTTCGGGGCCCCTCCGGCGCGTCCGGGGTCAGGTGCCGAGCTGCGCCGGGAGCTCGGCGAACGACGCCAGCACGAGGTCGGGCCGGCCGTCAGCCTGCTCCAAGGCCTCCGGGCGGAACTTCCCGGTCTGCACCAGCACGCCGCGCAGGCCGAGGGCCTGGGCGGCGAGGACATCGGTCTCCACGTCGTCGCCCACCATCGCCGCCCGCTCGGCCGCCACGCCGAGGTCGGCGAGGGCGGTGCCGAAGAAGTCGGCGCTGGGCTTGCCGACGACGGTGGCGGCGACCCCGGCGGCCTGCTCGAGGGCGGCGACGAACCCACCCGTGTCGAGGGCGAAGCCGGCATCGGTGCGCCAGTAGCGGTTGCGGTGCATGGCCACCAGATCGGCTCCGTCGAGCAGGAGGCCGAGCGCCCGGTTCACCGCGTCGTACGAGAACTCGGGGCCGGCACCCCCGAGGACGACCAGGTCGGCGGCCTCGCCCTCGGCCACCGTCCGCAGCTCGGCGAGGTCGTCGCCGAGGTCGCCGCTGCTCAGCACCCAGCAGCGGGCGTCGGGTCGGTGCTCGTGGATCCACGCGACCGTGGCCGCCGGCGCGGTGAGCACCTCGTCGGCGCGCACGGCGATGCCGGCGGCGTCGAGGCGGGCGACCACCTCCTGGCGGGCGATCGACGTCGTGTTGGTCACGAACCGCATCGCCACGTCGGCGCCACGCAGCGCCTCGACGGCCGCCGGGGCGCCCTCGATCGGCTCCCAGGAGAGGGTCAGGACCCCGTCGATGTCCACGAGGAGGCCCTCGACCCCGGCGAGTGCCGGCGCATCGGCCATGGCGCCAGGCTACGGGGGTACCGGCGCCGCGCCGACGCCGTCAGCGACGGGCGGCCAGGACGGCCTGGGCGTCGAGCGCGGTGGTGAAGCGGTGGGCATCCCATCCCGCCTCGGCGGCGGCGACGACGTTGGCCTCCGTGTCGTCGAAGAACACGATCTGCTCGGCGACGACGCCGAGCGCCGCGCCGGCGCGCTCGAAGGCCTCCGGGTCGGGCTTGGCGGCCCCGAGGCGCCACGAAGCGACCACCTCGTCGAACGCGTCGCCGACCGCGGACAGCTCGGCTGACAGCGCGGCCTCGAAGAGCGGTCCGTTGTTGGTGAACAGGGCGGTGCGCTGCGGGGCTCGGCGCACGAGGCGCACGACGGCCGGCACCGGCTCGTAGGCCATCGCCCACGCCGACCGGAGCGCGGCGTCGGTGTCGGGTGAGGTGGCCAGGCCCAGCAGGTCGGCGAGCTGCTCGGTCATCTCGGCGAGCGGGTAGCGCCCGCGCTCGCCGGCGTCGTCGAACCCGGACTCGAACACGAGCTGGTCGATGGTCGCTGCCGGCAGGCCCGAGAGCTCGGCGAGGGCGACGAGGCGGCGCTCGGGCAGCCACCGGCACACCACGCCGCCGAGGTCGAGGACCAGCACCCGATCGGTTGCGCTCATCGGGACGGGCCGTCGAGCTCGCGTTGGAGCAGGACCAGGTCGACGGGGTGGCCGCGCTTGCGCCCGACGGCGGGCATCTCGGCCACCCGGCGGAACCCGTTGCGCTCGTGGAACCGGATCGCCCCCTCGTTGCCGCCGTCGCACCCCGCCACCATCACCTGCTTGCCGAGGGCGACCGCTCGGTCCACCAGGGCATCGAGCAGCCGTTGGCCGATGCCTCGGCCCCGGGCCCCGGGGCCGAGCAGGATGGTGTGCTCGACCGTGGGCCAGTACCCGGGCTTGTCGCGGAACGCGAAGCACGCGCTGTAGCCGACGACGGTGCCGTCGACCTCGGCCACCAGGGTGGGCATGCCCGCGGCTCGCTGGCGCGCCAACCATGCCCGACGGTCGGCCTCGGGCAGCGGATCGTCGATCCAGATGGCGTCGGACTCGTCGATCACGTGGTTGTAGACGGCGGTGATGGCGGCCACGTCGTCGTCCGTGGCATCGCGGATCTCGACCGCGCCGCTCACCGGTGCACCTCGCGGATCAGGGCGGCGAGGTCGTCGTCGGCGATCCCGCCCGGCGTGCTGAGGGCCACCCGATCGGTGACGCCCTCGAAGCGGTCGCGCAGGCGCCGGGCCACCTCGGCCGGATCGCCCCGGAGGACCACGGCGTCGAGGAGGTCGTCGTCGACCATGGCGGCCATCTCCTCCCAGCGGCCCTCGCGCGACCGACGGCGAAGCTCGGGGTGGAGGTGGCCTCGGCCTTCGGTCTCGAGCACCGGTGCGTAGGCGGGGGTGGACCCGTAGAAGCCGACGAGCCACCGCGCCGCGGCATCGAGGTCGGCCTGCCGGCTCGGATCGGCGGTGCAGGCGACGACGGCCTGGCCCACGAGGGTGAGGTCGTCTCGCTCTCGATCTGCCGCTTGGAGGCCGGCCGTGATCGCCGGCCGGGTGACGGTGGCGAGGTGCCGGTCCGACGTGAACGGGTGGAGGAGGAGACCGTCGGCGGCGCTCGTGGCGAGGGCCACCATGCGGGGCCCCAGCGCCCCGAGCCAGATCGGTGGCGGGCCGCCCGGGAGCGGGCCGGGGTCGAAGGCGGGGGTCATGAGGGTGTGGCGGGTGTGCTCGCCCTCGAAGGCGAGCGGCGCGCCGTCCTGCCAGCGGGCCGAGATCGCCCGCAGGGCGGCCACCCACTCGCCCATGCGGGCCGCAGGGGCCGACCAGGTGGAGCCGTAGCGACGCTCGACGTGGGCCTTCACCTGCGTGCCGAGCCCCAGGGCGAAGCGGCCGCCGCTGGCCGCGGCGAGGTCCCAGGCCAGGTGGGCGAGGTGCATGGGCGAGCGGGGGAAGGCGATGGCGACGTTGGTGTAGAGGTCGACGCCGAGGTCCGCGGCCATCGCCAGCGGGAGGAACGGGTCGTGGGGTCCCTCGAAGGTGAAGAGCCCGTCGACGCCGGTGGCCGCCAGCGCCTCCGCCCGCGCCCGCACCTGGTCGGGTGGGGCGAGGAGCAGGGCGTCGAGCTTCACGGACCGGGAGCCTACGAGCCGCTCCACCCCCCGTTCTGCCGAGCTGGGTGGTCGTCCGTGACCACCTACCGCGGCAGAACGGTCGGCCTCCGGTTCTGCCGAGCTGGGTGGTCGTCCGTGACCACCTGCAGCGGCAGAACGGCGAGGGGCGGGGTCGGGGTGCGGTCAGGTGGTGGTGCCGAGCCAGTCGAGGGCGACCGCCGCGGTCCACGACTGGGCGGGCGAGCCGAGCGCATCGCCCGAGTAGGGCTCGACGTACTCGGTGCAGCCCACCTCGCGCAGCTGATCGATGGCGGTGGACCGCAGGTGCTCGGCGGTGCGGCGGTGGCCGAGGCGCTGGAGCGACCACCACAGCAGCCAGGTGATCGGGGGCCACTGGGGGCCGCGCCAGTAGCCGCGCCGGTCGAAGCGGGGGTCGGTCGTGGCCGTGGTCAGCGGGAGGGGCCACGCCAGGCCGTCGGCGCCGGCGTAGGTGGGGCCGAGGAGGCGGTCGACCAGCACGGCGGCGCGGTCGATGCTGCACCCGGCGATGAGGGGCGCGAACCCGCCGATGGTGTCGGCGCGGATGGCGCGCCCCGTGATGCGGTCCTGGTCGAGGCACGCACGCAGCTCCGGGTCCCACGCCGCGTCGAGCGCCGCCCGGGTGGAGGCGGCCGACGCTCGGTGGGGAGCGGCGTCGCCGGGCCGACCGGCCACCGGGGCCAGGTCGGCGAGCACCTCGTCGGCCGCAGCCAGGATGGCGCTGAAGAAGACGTCGGCCACCCGGAACGGGTGCTCGGCCATCGCCTTCTCCTGGTCGTGGTCCACGGCCACCAGCTGGTCCACCAGGAAGCGGTACCGGCGGTACTCCCCGTCGGTGGGGCGCTCGTCGGCTTGGCGCACGTAGGTGAGGTCGGGTCGAGGCAGATCGTGGTCGCAGGGGCCCGGGTCGATGGCGCTCATCGGCCGGTCCCAGCGGGGCGAGTTGTCGAGCCCGCTCTCCCACGGGTGCAGGATCGTGACCAGCCCGGTGCCCTCCGGGTCGCGGACCTCGTGGAGCCAGCGGTGCCAGCGGGCGAGGCGGGGGTAGAGGTCGACGATCGCGTCGTCCACCTCGTGGAGCAGGGCGGCGGAGCGCGCCGCGGCCACCTCCCGGATGCGGCCGAGGGCGATGGCGTGGACCGGGGGCTGGCAGATGCCGCTGGTGGCGGTGCCGGGCGGGGCGTGCAGGGCGGTCCCCCACGTGTTGGGGCCGGGCTCGTAGGCGCCGCGCCCCACGTTGAGGTCGAACACGATCTGGGGGACCATCCCGGTCGACCACTGGGCCTTGAAGAGCGACCACAGCTCGGCGATGCCGCGGAGCGGGTCGAGCTGCGCCCACCCCATGGCCACGAAGGCGGCGTCCCAGCTCCACTGGTGCGGGTACAGGCGGGGCGAGGGGCGGGTCCAGGTGCCGCGATCGTTGCGGTGCAGCACCCCGATGGCCTGCTTCGCCAGCTCGTCCACGGGCCGAACCTAACGGCGCGCCCCTCGTCGGGTCAGCACCATCGACCCCCCTTCACGGGGGGTTCACACGGTCGTCACGCGCCGGGTCGCTCATGGCGACTCGGCCCCGGCCGACGGGTCTGCGAGGATGCCTGCTCCCATGATCGACCCCGGCCCTCCCTCCCGGCCTCCCTCGGTGCTCAGCCGCCGCGATGCGCTGCGCCTCCTCGGCGCTGCGGGCGCGGCCGTCGCCGCGCCTGGCCTCCTGGCCGCCTGCGAGCCGACGCCGAGCACCCCGATGCCGCTCGCGCCCGACCCGTCGGTCCGTCCGCTGGGGTTCGTGGGCGGCGCCGACGTGGACCTGGGCCCCGGGGCCTGGTGCTGGTTCCAGTCGCCCCGCGCGTCGCTCGGCCCCGACGGCCTCCTGTGGATGGGGGCGTCGGTGGCCCACACGGGCACGCCGGCCGACGGGGCCGTGAAGCTGCTCGGCCTCGACACCCGGTCGGGTGCGCTGGTGGTCGACCGGACCCTCACCACCACCCGCCAGGACGACCACACGTCGCCGTCGGTGCT
>JAGQSL010000130.1:11020-11283 GCA_020439525.1 Acidimicrobiales bacterium
CAGGTCGCCTGGGCCCTCCACCAGACCGTCGACTGGATCGACATCGCCCGGACCGGTCCCGGCGGCGACCTCCCGACGCAGCGGATCCACCGGCCGGGGGCCATCCGGTCGCCCGGCCGCGGCACCGCGTACGCCTCGGCCCACGTGGTGGCCGGTCAGCGCTGGATCCTCTACCGCGGCGAGCAGTTCAGCTGGAACCTGCTGACCTCGCCCGACGGCCAGGCGTGGACGGCTCGGGGCCTCGTCGTCCGGCCGGCCACGCC
>JAGQSL010000130.1:11375-12644 GCA_020439525.1 Acidimicrobiales bacterium
GGCACCATCGAGTCCGACCTCACCATCACGCGCTCGGTGGGCGGCAAGGTGGGCACGGTGGGCGCCGGAGCCCCGCTGCCGCGCGACCTGCTCCGGCTCGCCGTGGGCGTGGTGGGGGCGACCGAGGCCGACGACACCGACATGTGGCTCTCCGACCTCCACGTGATCGACCGCCGTCCCACCGGCATCCTCGTGCGCCGCGACCCCTGGCCACCGGGCGCGAACGCCGTCGGGGCCTACCGCCACCGCTACTTCTGGGTTCGCCAGCGGTCCACCGGCTGGGTGGTCGAGCCGCTGTGCTGGGCGGGCGGGGAGCTGTGCCCCACCCAACCCGACTACGCCGCGCTCGGCGCCCAGGACCCGTCGCTCGCGACCCGGGTCGTGGTGTCGACGAACGTGCACCCCGTCACGGGGATGCCGCTGACGTCGCTCGCCGACGGGAAGGTCCACTTCGAGCTGTTCGAGGGCACCCGCGTGGGCGAGGGGTCGTGGACGTGGCAGGCCATCACCGCGGACTCGGTGGACGACAACGTGCGGCCGGTGATCGCGGCGGGCGGCACCACGAAGTCGCTGGCTTGGATGCGGGGCCGGTACTGGTCGTGGACCGATGCCGCGACCCGCATCGTCGTGCGCCAGGCGGTGGTCGGCTCGACCGACCCGCCCACGTCGACCTCGACCTCCACCTCGACGACCTCGACCTCGACGACCTCGACCTCGACGACCACCTCGCTGCCGCCGACCTCGACCCCGTCGACCACCACCTCGACCACGGCGGCGTCAGGCGGTGGGCCAGGCCCGATCGACGATGGCGCGGTGGTCGATCCCGCCGGGCAGGGTGCCGAACGCGCGCCCGCCGTCGCCACCTAGGCGGCTGGCGCAGAAGGCATCGGCCACGGGGCCAGGCGCGTGGCGGACGAGGAGCGATCCCTGGAGGGCGAGGGCGGCGCGCTCGACGATCCGCCGGGCGCGCACCTCGAGCCCGTCGGCGTCGGCGAGCTCGGCGTGGAGGTCGTCGACCGCTCGGTCGAGGCGGGGGTCGACGCCGCGGGTGGTGGCGAACTCGGCGAGGAGGGCGGCCACCGACTCGGGGTCTCGGGCCATCGCCCGCAGGACGTCGAGGCAGATCACGTTGCCCGATCCCTCCCAGATGCCGTTCAGGGGTGACTCGCGGAACAGGCGGGCCATCGGCGCCTCCTCCACGTAGCCGGCGCCGCCCAGGCACTCGAGCGCCTCGTGGGCGAACGCCGGTGCCCGCTTGCACACCCAGTA
>JAGQSL010000131.1:0-13487 GCA_020439525.1 Acidimicrobiales bacterium
GCTGGCAGTGCGCAATTGGTAGCGGGGGCCGGATTTGAAGCGACGACCTTCGGGTTATGAGCCCGACGAGCTACCAGACTGCTCCACCCCGCGGCGTGCTGAGCACCCTACCGACCGCCCTCCGGCGACCGCAACCTGGATCAGGCCCCGGCCGAGGTGGTGGTCGTCGACGCCGGCACCTCAGTGGTGGTGGGCGGCGCCGTCGACGTCGTGGTGGCGGGCGCCTCGGTGGTCGACGTGGTGGCGCCGTCGGCCTCGGTGCGCTGCTGGCGGCGCAGCTCCTGGAGCTGGCGGGCCAGCTCGCCGGCCTGCTCGAGGGCAGTGGCCTGGCCCACCAGGTCGCCCTCGGCGCCGGCCTCGTCGGCCGCGGTGAACGCCTCCACCAGCTGGTCGATCAGGTCGTCCTCGCGCTCGGCCCCGGTGCCGGGCTCCTCGGTGGGCGCCCCAGGGTCGACGACCTCGTTCGACGACCCGGCGTCCTCGATGCTCGTCGGCACGTCGGGCCCGAACAGCTGCACCAGCGCCCCGCGCAGGCTCGTGGCGATGGCCACGCTCTGGCTCTTCTCGTCGGGACTGATGTAGTTGACGATCACGTAGGTGATCTTGGGCGCCTGCTGGGTGTTGCCGGCGACGGCCACCGACTGGACGTACATCAGCGCGTCGGCGACGGGCACGATCGTCGGCGACGTGAAGGTGCAGGTGTTCGACTCCTTGTCGATGCAGAGCACGCGCACCACCTCGGACACGGCGGTGTCGTTCTGGATGGCCTCGGCGGCGAGGTTCGGGCCGTCGGGCCGCTCACCGCTCCCGTAGATGAACTGGCGCAGCGTCCCCTTGCCGGTCCGATCGACCGACCCGGTGATGAACGCCCGCAGCTGGTTCTGCCCGCCAGAGCTCTGGCTCTCGGGCGAGGTCACGTACGGGCGCAGCAGCACGAACTCGGCCTTCTCGCTGCCGGGCAGCCGGAGGTACACGTACTGCGACGGGTAGCGCGACTCGTTGGTGAGCGCCCGCCCGTCGGGCCCCACCTGGGTCACCTCCTTGCCGGTCTGGCGCTTGGTGCCGACCGCCGCGGGGATGGCCCAGGTGTTGTTGGTGAGCCCCTGGTAGAACGACTCGGGCTGGGAGAACCGGTAGCGGGCCCACATCTGGCTCTGCACCGTGAACAGGTCCTCGGGGTAGCGCAGGTGGCCGGCCAGCGACTCGGGGATCTCCCGGTC
This sequence comes from Acidimicrobiales bacterium, assembly GCA_020439525.1. GTDB lineage: Bacteria > Actinomycetota > Acidimicrobiia > Acidimicrobiales > Iamiaceae > Aquihabitans. The sequence continues at coordinate 1,221 of JAGQSL010000131.1, forward strand.
CTTCGGGAAGAGGTCGGGGAACGCCTTGGCGTACGCCTTGATCAGCGGGTCCTCGTCGTCGACCACGTAGAAGGTGACGGTGCCGTCGTAGGCGTCCACCACCGCCTTCACCGAGTTGCGCACGTAGTTGAACGACCGGCCGCGCAGGCCTGAGTCCTCGGCCAGCCCGCCCGTGTCGGCCTGCTGGGCGTTCGGGAAGTTGCGGGTGGTCGTGTAGGCGTCGAGGACGTACTGCAGCCGCCCGTCGTCGGTGAGCACCAGGTACGGGTCGTGGTCGTAGGCGAGGAACGGCGCCAGCTGCTTCACTCGGTCGGTCACGTCGCGCTGCAGCAGCACCCGCGAGTCCGAGCGGATGCTCCCCGACAGCAGCGGATCGACCTCGCCGAAGCGCAGCGAGAGGGCCGCGCGCCGCAGGAACCCGGTGACGCCCGACCCGATGCGGATGCCGTCGGCCCCGTCGTAGGGCCCGAACGTGTTGGCGTCGGCCAGCGAGCCCGACGGCTCCACATCGGTGTTGACGATCACGTACCCGCCCGAGTTCTCGCCGAAGAAGATCCGCGGCTCCTCCACGTCGGGCAGCCCGTCGGGCTCGACCGGGATGCCGCTCGCCAGCAGCACCGGGTCGCCCTGGGCGGTCTTGTCGTTGCCGGCGGCGGCCACCAGCCCGTAGCCGTTGGTGACCACCAGGTGCTGGGACTCCCAGCTGGACGTGGCGGCCGTGCCCGACGGCTTCACGTTCCGGGCGGCGAGCATCACCTGGCGGGTCTGGCCGTCCACCACGTAGTGGTCCACGTCCACGTCGCCGATCTGGAAGAACGGCTCACGGGTCTGGGTGGCCGAGAAGTTCTGCTGGATCAGCGTCGGATCCCAGAGCCGGACGTTGTCCATGGTGTCGGTGTTGTCCTGCAGGTCCTCGGCGGTGAGCGGATCGGTCCAGTCGATCGGGTCGTCGCCGCCCTGCACGTCGAGCCCGTACGCGGTGCGGGTGGCCTCGATGTTGTGGGCGATGTAGGGGCTCTCGAACTTCGACTCGGTGGGCTCCACCCGCAGGCGCTGCACCACCGACGGGATGATCCCTTGGGCGAGGACCGCCACCAGCAGCCACAGCCCCACCGCCATGCCCGGCAGGATCCAGCCCCGACGCCAGATGTTGGCGATGAACAGCCCCACCGCGAACAGGGCGATCATGATGAGCAGCCGGTGGGCCCGCTCGGTCACGTTCACGTCGGTGAAGGTGGCGCCGTCGACCACGCCGCGCGTCGAGAACGTCAGCGCGTAGCGGTCGAGCCAGTACCGCGCCGCCTGCACGAGGGCGAGCACGGCGAGCAGCACCGACACGTGCGCCTTCACCTGCGGCGTCACCCGGTCGAGCTGGTTCTGGAAGCGGATCCCGCCGTTCACGATGTGGGCCAGCACGGTGACGATGAGGATCACCACCAGCGACGAGAACAGCCACGACAGCGACGCCGTCAGGAACGGCAGTCGGAACACGTAGAAGCCGATGTCGGTGTGGAAGGTGGCGTCCTTCTCGCCCCACGACACGGCGTTGGTGAAGAGCACCCACTCCTTCCACGCCGCGCCGAGGCTGACGCCCACCACCAGCGCCAGGAACAGCGCCACGAACATCCGCACCACCCACGCCCGGCGGCCGATCGCCTCGTGGTAGCGCTCGATCAGGTCGTCCTCGCCGCTCGAGGGGCGGAAGGCCGGCGCCAGCCGCTCGGAGATCAGCAGGTTCCCCCAGCAGAGCAGGAAGAACACCACCCCGCCGAGGAACGTGAGGCCGGCCTTGGTGACGAGCAGGTGGCGCCACAGCCCGGCGAGCCCGAGCGAGTCGTACCAGAGGTAGTCGGTGTAGAAGGCGGCCATCCCCCGCAGGGAGATCAGCAGCAGGAACACCACGGCCAGCAGCGTCAGCACCACCGCCCGCCCCCGACCCGGTCGACGCCGGGCCGCCCGACGGTCGCGCCGCGACGGTGGTCGGGGCTGGTCGGGCTGCTCGCGCATGGCGCCGGAGCCTACCGGCGAACCGGACGGCGGCGTCCGCGAGGGGCGCCGCTCAGACGGGCACGGTCAGGCAGCGGCAGCCCGGATGGGCCGGGGGTGCCGTGTCGCCCGTGGGGAACGCCTCGCCGGCCGGCACCGCGCCGCCCAGGGCGTTGTCGTCGCAGTCGGGGCAGGGGCTGCCCCCATCGTCCACGACCCAGCGCCAGCTCGACCCGGCCGGCGCCGCGCCGGCGACGCCCCGGTTGAACGCGACGAGCACGTAGTGGGCGGCGGTCTCGGCGATGCGCTGGGTCTTCCACTCCCGGTAGCAGGCCCGGATGCGATCGGAGATCTCCTGCTCGTCGGCGCCCTCCACGAACGCACCCTCGAGCCGGCCGCGCAGCTGGCGGACGAGCTCGGCGGCGAAGGCCTCGGCCACATCGCTCACCTCGGCGGCCTTCGCCGGCGCGTCGCCGAAGAAGGCGGCGCCGGTGCGCTCGGCGTCGATCAGGTCGGCTAGCGCCGCTGCGTGGTAGCGGCCCAGGTGCTCGCCCTGGCCGAGCAGCACCTCCTCGGCGGTGGGCACGCCCTTGGCCCGACGCAACCGGTCGAGCGCCTCGTTCTGCTCGTCGGACAGCACCCGCTTGAGCCGACGGGCCAGCTGGCGCTCGAGGGCATCGGTGGCCGCGTCGCGACGGTCGAGCGCGGCGAGGTCGTCGGCCCCCGGCGCGGGAGCGCCGGCCCCCTCCGGGGGTGGCGGCGGCTCGGCGGGCGCGGCCGGCTCCTCGGCCTCGGGCGCGGCCGGCTCGGACCGGGGAGCGATCCCCACGTGCTCGCGCCGCCCCGGGCGCGACTGCTCGGCCTTCAGCTGGGCGAACACGGCCTCCACCGGATCGGCCGACCGCTCCGGCTCGGTCTCCGGCTCCGGCTCGGGATCGGGCGCGGGCTCCGGCTCGGGCTCCGGCTCCGGTTCGGGCTCCGGTCCGGGCTCGGGCTCCGGCTCCGGCTCCGGCTCGGCCTCGGGATCGTCCGCCGCCTCGGCGACGACCTCGACCACGTCGATGACCTCGACCACCTCGGTCTCGATGATCGCCTCGACGGCCGGCTCCGGGTCGTCGTCACCGTCGCCGTCGGCGTCGTCAGACGCGTCGGCGGCGTCGACCTCGCCGACCACGGGCACGGCGACGGTGGGCGGCTCGCTGGCGAGCGCGGCGCGATCGGCGGTCACGTCGCCCAAGACGCGGGGGTCGACGACGGTGTCGGCCAGCGCCCGGTGCGAGGCCTCGATGCGGGCGGCCACGTCGGTCAGGGTCACGGCCAGGGCATCGCGGCTGGCGGCCAGCTCCTCGAGCTGCGCCCGCGCGGCCCGCCGGCGGTCGGCGAGGTCGGCGATGACCCGCTCGCGGTACTGGCGGGCCTCCTCCACCATCTCGCGGCCCTCCTCGCGCGCCGCGTCGAGGATGCGGGCCACCTCGTCCTTCGAGCCTTCGATGGCCAGCGCCGCTGCGGTCTGGGCCTCGGCGCGCACCTGCTCGGCCTCGGCGCGGGCGGCGGCGACGTCGGCATCGGCGGCCTCGCGCACGCCCGCGGCGTAGATGTCGGCGCTGGTGCGCACCTCGGCGGCGTAGGTGTCGGCGCCGCTGCGCACCTCGGTGTCGTAGGCCTCGGCCTCGCTGCGGATGGCGGTCGCCGCCGCCTCGGCCTCGGCGGTCCGCTCGGCGAGCACCGACTCCGCCGCGGCACGGAGCTCGCCGATCTCCTGCGCCGCCTGCTCGCGCTGGGCCGCGACCTCGGCGTCGGCCGTCTCCCGCACCCCGGACGCGTACTCGTCGGCCGCGGTGCGCACCGAGCGCGAGTGCTCGTCGGCCGCCTCGCGAGCGGAGGTGGCATAGGCATCGGCGGCCTCGCGGGTGGCGGTCGCCTCGGCGTCGGCCGCGGCGACCGCGGCGCTCGACTCGTCCTCGGCGCGCGTGCGGATGTCGGTGGCGGCCTGGCGGGCCGTCTCGAGCACCCTCGCCGTCTCCTCGCCGAGGAGCTGGGTCAGGCGGGTCTCGTCGAGCTCCTCGGGGCTGGCCCGGCGCTCGAGCTCGGCGAGGCGCCGCTCGGCATCGCCCTGGAGGCGCTGCGCCTCGCGGACCTGCGAGGCGAGCGACACCAGGTAGGCGCGCACCTCGTCCACCTCGTAGCCCTTGCGCACCTTCGCGAACGACTGGGCGGCGATGGCGTCGGGATCGGGCGTGGGTCGGTCGTCGGGTTCCGCGGGCATCGGTCCGATCGTACGGCCGCGGGTCGGCCGATTCGGGGAGGGTTGGCGCTCAGTCCGCAGCGGGTGGGAGGCCGCTCCCCCCGTGCGCGGCGAGGGCGTCGAGGGCGTCGTCGAGGCTGGCGACGGCCTCCACGTCGAGGCGCCCGTCGGCCGCCTCCACCGCCTCGTCGTACTCGTCGGGCGGCACGAGCATCAGCTCGGCGCCCTCGCGGATCGCGGCCCGGGCCTTGTGCTGCACGCCGCCCACGGGACCGACCGAGCCGTCGAGCTCGATCGTGCCGGTCACCGCCACCCGGCCGTCGCCCGTGAGCCGCCCGGGGGTGAGCCGGTCGAGGATGGCGAGGGTGAACGCCAGGCCCGCCGAGGGCCCGCCGACCTTGCCGCTGTCGATGCGGATGTCGATGGGGAACTCGTAGCTGACCCGATCGGCCACCGACACGCCGAGGACGGCCTTGCCCGGCTGCGACGGCCGCTCGGTCAGGGTCGCCTCGACCGACTCGGGGGTGCGCTCGCCGAGGGGCACCACCTCGAGGTCGAGGTCGTCGCCCGGCTCGGCGGCCTCGATGGCGTCGACCAGGTCGTCGCGGGTCCGCACCGGCTCGCCCTCGGCGCCCACGACGGTCATGCCGGGCCGCAGCACCGCGGCGGCGGGCACCGACGGGTCCACGTCCTCGAGGAAGGCGCCCTGGGGCGTGGCGGTCACGTCGTAGCCGAGGCGCTCCAGCGCCACCTTGCGCGCCTTGTCCTGCGAATCGGTCATCAGCTCCAGGTTGAGCTTCCGGCTCTCGTCGCGGCTCTGGGTGCCGAGGTAGCCCGACGAGGGCTCGACCTGGATCGCATCGTCGAACAGGCCTCGCAGCACGTACAGCCCGCTCGGCTCCACCGACGTGGACACCGTGAGGTAGAGCAGGTCGTCGGTGGCGGGGTCGACGTCGACCTCGGGCGAGCCGTCCGCGGGCACCACCGTCACGAGCGGCTCCACGGCCCGGGCGCCGCCCGGCGCGAACGTCACGTACGGCGTGGGGAGCGCGGCGACCACCACCACGGCGCCCACGATCAGGGCCAGGAGCGGTCCGGTGACCCACCAGAGGCGGGAGAGGCGCGGGGCGGCGGTCACGACGTGCCAGCCTGCCACGCCGTCCGGTGGCCGCCACCCTCACCGGCCCGGCACCGCCCGCCGGCGGTACGGTGCGGCGATGGAGCCCGACGACGCCCCCCAGCGCCGCCGCCGGGTCCTCGTGGCCGGCCACAGCGGCGACGAGGCGACGGTCCGAGCCCACGTCGGCGACCCCGACGCCGCCGTCCGCAGCGCGGTGCTGTCCTCGCTCCACCGGCTCGGGGCGCTCGCTGCCGACGACCTGCGCGCCGGCCTCGCCGACGCCGAGGCGTCGGTCCGGCGCCGCGCCCTCGAGGTGGTCGCCGCCCTCACCGGCGGCGGCCCGGCCGAGGAGGTGGCGATCGTGGCCCTCCTCGACGACGCCGACCCGACCGTCGTGGAGACGGCCGCCTGGGCGAGCGGCGAGCGCGACCCGGCCGAGCCCGGTGCGGTCGACCGCCTGGCCCACCTGGCGGTCGAGGCCGACGATGCCCTGGTCCGCGAGGCCGCGGTCGCCGCCCTCGGATCGCTCGGCGACCCGGCGGGCCTGCCGGCCATCCTCCACGGCACCACCGACAAGGCCACGGTGCGCCGGCGAGCCGTCCTCGCCCTGGCGCCCTTCGAGGGCGACGAGGTCGACGCCGCGCTCGCCCGAGCCCTCGACGATCGCGACTGGCAGGTGCGCCAGGCGGCCGAGGACCTGAGCGACCCCGACCACTAGCGTCGCCGCGATGGCAGACGCCCAGGGCTGGATCGAGCGCGACATCGCCACGGTGTGGCACGGGTTCACCCAGATGGCCGCCTACGCCGGCAACCGGCCCGTCATCGTGGAGCGCGCCGAGGGCCGTGAGCTGATCGACGTCGAGGGTCGCCGCTACCTCGACGCCATCTCGTCGCTGTGGGTCACCACGCTCGGCCACCACGTGCCCGAGCTCGACGCGGCGCTGCGCGACCAGCTCGACCGGGTGGCCCACAGCACCCTGCTCGGCAACGGCAACCGCACCGTGATCGAGCTGGCCGAGGCATTGGCGCCCCGGGTGCCCGTCGACCGGCCCCGCTTCCTGTTCGCCTCCGACGGCGCCGCCGCGGTGGAGCAGGCGCTCAAGATCGCCTTCCAGTTCTGGACCAACCAGGGCGTGGAGGGCCGCACCACCTACCTCGCGTTCGGCGGCGCGTACCACGGGGACTCCATCGGCTCGCTGGCCGTGGGCGACGGCGGCTTCGGCACCGACGTGTTCGACCCGCTGCGGTTCCCCGTCCTGCGGTGCCCCACCCTGGGCGAGCCGGGGGCCGTCGATCGGGCCGTCGAGCTCATCGCCCAGCACGCCGACCGCCTCGCCGCCGTGGTGCTCGAGCCCCTGGTGCAGGGCGCGGCGGGCATGGCGCTGCACGACCCCGCCGCCGTCGTCGCCGTGGCCGAGGCCGCCCGGGCCCACGACGTGCTGCTCGTCCACGACGAGGTGGCCACCGGCTTCGGGCGCACCGGCACCCTCTTCGCCACCGAGCAGTGCCCGGGGGTGGCACCCGACCTCGTGGTGATCGGCAAGGGCATCACCGGCGGGTACCTGCCGATGGCGGCCACGGTGGCGAGCGAGCGGGTGTGGGAAGCGTTCCTCGGCGACGACCTGAGCGAGCGGACCTTCTACCACGGGCACTCCTACAGCGGGAACGCCCTCGCCGCCGCGGTGGCCCTGCGCCACCTCGAGCTGCTCGACGAGTGGGACGTGCTCGCCAACGTCGAGGCCCGGGCCGACCAGCTCGGCGCCCGGCTGGCCGAGCAGGTCGAGCCCCTCGGCGCGGTCGCCGAGGTCCGCCGCCGCGGGCTGATGACCGGCATCGAGCTGGCACCCCCCGCCGACGGCCTGCGCTGGGGCCGCCGGGTGTCGGCCGCCTGCGTCGAGCGCGGGGTGCTCATCCGCCCGCTGGGCGACGTGATCGTCCTCATGCCGATGCTCACCTCCACCGCCGAGGAGATCGACCGCATCGTCGCCACCGTGGCCGAGGCGATCGAGGAGGTCGCCGCCGCCGAGCCGACGCCGTGAGCCGTTCGGCGGGCGACTGGGACGCCTGGCTCCACGGCCGCCTGGCCGCCATCCGCGACGAGGGCCGCTGGCGCGCCCACCGAGAGCTCGACAGCCTCGGTCCGCGCGGCCACCTCGTGGGCCCCGACGGCGAGCGCACGCCCGTGGTGAACTTCGCCTCGAACGACTACCTCGGCCTCTCCGCCCACCCGGCGCTGGCCGCCGCCGCCCACGAGGCCATCGACCGCTGGGGCACCGGAGCGGGAGCGTCGCGCCTCGTCACGGGCGACCGGCCGGTGCACGAGGAGCTCGAGGCCGCCCTCGCCGGCTGGAAGGGCACCGAGCGGGCGGTCCTGTTCCCCACCGGGTTCGCCGCCAACCTCGGGGTGCTCAGCACGCTCGGCACCGCCGGCACCACCATCGTCTCCGACGCCCTCAACCACGCGTCGATCATCGACGGCGCCCGCCTGGCGCGCGCCGACGTGGCCATCGCCCCCCACGCCGACCTCAGCGCCCTCGACGAGGCGGTCGCCAAGGCCAGCGCCCACGGCCCCGTGCTGGTCGCGGCCGACACCGTCTTCTCCATGGACGGCGACGCCCTCGACGTGGCCGCCACCGCCGCCCTCTGCCGGCGCCACGGCGCCCTGCTCGTGCTCGACGAGGCCCACGCCGTGCTCGGCCCCGAGCCCACCGCCGCCGAGCTCGACGGCGTCGAGGTCGTGCGGGTCGGCACCCTGTCCAAGGCCCTCGGGTCGCTCGGCGGGTTCGCCGCCTGCTCGAGCCCGGTGGCCGACCTCCTCGTGAACGCGGCGCGCCCGGCCATCTTCACCACCGGCTCCACGCCGGCCGATGCCGCCGCCGCCCTCGCCGCGGTCGGCATCGTCGCCGGCGCCGAGGGCCACGAGCTCCGGGCCACCCTGCGCCGCCACGTCGACCGCCTCCGACCTGGCCACCCCTCGCCCATCGTCCCGGTGGTGCTGGGCGAGGAGCGCCGCGCCGTGGCCGCCGCCGCTGCGCTCCTCGACGAGGGCCTCCTCGTGCCGGCCATCCGCCCGCCCACCGTCGCCCCGGGCACCAGCCGCCTGCGGGTCACCCTCTCGGCCGCCCACACCGATGACGAGGTCGATCGCCTGCTCGCCGCCCTCGCCCACCTGGAGGTCCCGTCGTGAGCCGCCCCGAACGCCTGGTCCTGGTGGTCGGCACCGCCACCGACATCGGCAAGACGTGGGTGGGCGGCCAGGTGCTCGAGCGGCTGCGGCGCGACGGCGTCGCCGTGGCGGCGCGCAAGCCCGCCCAGTCGGCCGAGGCCGACGACCCCGGGCCGTCCGACGCCGCCGTCCTGGCCGCCGCATCGGGCGAGGACCCCGCCACGGTGTGCCCGCCCCACCGCTCGTACCGCGTGGCGATGGCCCCGCCGATGGCCGCGGACGCCACCGGCCTGGCCGAGCCGACCATCGATGAGCTGCTCGGCGAGCTCACGTGGCCGCAGCCGCCCGTCGCCATCGGCTGGCTCGAGACCGTCGGCGGCCCCCGCTCGCCCATCGGCGCCGACGGCGACGCGGTCACCGTGGCCGACCGCCTCGACCCCGACCTGGTGGTGCTCGTGGCCGATGCCGGCCTCGGCACCATCAACGCCGTGCTGCTGTCGCTGGCCCCCTTCGCCGGTCGACGCTGCACCACGTTCCTCAACCGGTTCGACCCCGACGACGACCTGCACCGCCGCAACGTCGACTGGCTCCGGACGCGAGAGCGCCTCGAGGTCCACACGGACCTCGAGGCGCTCGTCGCGACCGTGCGGGGCTGACCCCGCCGACCCGATCAGCTGTTGATCAGGTCCTCCGGCGTGATGTCGGCGGTGGTGCCCTCGAAGTCGAGCACGTCGCCCACGTTGGTGAAGTACGCGTTGGCGGCGTCGTACTGGATCATCTGCACGTCCTCGGCGAGGTAGCGGTCGTCCTCGGAGGTGTTGATGGTGACGCCGTCGATGAGCAGCCCGGCCGACAGGTCGGACAGGTCGTACATGGCGTTCATCAGCGCGGGGCGGGTGAGCTCGTCGAGCCCCTCGAGCACCTTCACGAAGATGGCGGCCTGCGTGTACCCGTAGGCGACGATGCCGTTCTCGGGATCGACGTCGTCGGCGCCGTAGTCGGCGAGGGTGCTCATGTACTCCTGCATGGCCTCGTCGTCGGCGTAGGCCGGGTTCATCGGGTCCTTGATGTTGGTCACCGCGAACGCGCCATCGGCGTTCTCGCCGGCGATGCCCATGAGGGTCTTGGAGATGCAGGTGCCCGACACGAAGGTCACGGCGTCCCAGTTCTCGGCCTTGGCGGCCTCGAGGGCACCGGGGCAGGCCAGCAGGGTGGCGCCGTTGAAGAACGTGTCGGCCCCCGAGGCGGCCAGGCTGGTCACCTGCGACTTCACCTCGTTGGAGCCGGCCTCGTAGGTCTTCACCTCGGTGACGGTGATGTCGGTGCCCTCGATGGCGGACTTGAAGCCCTCCTCGTAGGCCTTCCCGAAGTCGTCGTTCTGCACGAGCATGGCCACCTTGGCGTCGGGCTTCTCCTTCGCCAGGTAGTCGGCGAAGGCCTTGGCCTCGACGGTGTAGGGCGCGAGCGTGGAGCCGATCGTCCACGGGTAGTCGGGGTTGCCCCAGACGGGCGAGCCGGTGGCGGCGAACACGTTCGGGACGCAGGCGTCGCCGAGCAGGTCGCGCAGCGCCACGTTGTTGGCGGTGCCCACCACGTTGAACACGGCGAAGGCCTTGGAGCTGTCGCTGCCGGCGAGCTCCTTGATGTTCTGCACCGTCTTGGCCGCGGTGTACTCGTCGTCCTTGTCGACGACCTCGATCTTGTACTTCTTGCCGGCCACCTCGACGCCGCCCTCGTCGTTGAGCTTGTCGAAGTACGCCTTGTAGCCCTTGGAGATCTGGGCGAACGCGGCGGTGAGGCCGGACTGCGGGAACGACGACGCCAGGGTGATGGTGTCGCCGTCGATGCCGTCGGTGCCGTTGTCGGGGCAGTCGGCGGTGCTGACGACGCCCGACGCGGTGTCGCCGTCGCCTCCGTCGCCGCCGCCGGAGCTCACGTTGTCGCCGTCGCTGCGGCCGCTGCACGCCGAGGCGAACAGGGCCAGCGACAGCACGAGCACGGTGGCACGCCTGCGGGATCGGACCATGGTGGGACGCTCCTAGGTGGGGGTCGGGGATGGAGTGGGATCAGGGCCCGGCGCGGCGCCGCCCGAGGCGCGCGCCGAGCGCACCCGGGCGCCGAGGCGCCGGAGGCCGCCGACGACGCCGTCGGGCAGCACGAACACGACGAGGATCAGCGCGCCGCCGAGCAGGGCCGGGGCCAGCGCCTCGGTCTCGGAGGTCTGGCGCCGGATCGCGGTGAGCAAGATGGCGCCGAGCAGCGGGCCGCCGATGGTGGCGGCCCCGCCGATGACCACGGCGATCAGGAACTCGATCGACTTCTGGAAGTAGAGCAGCGAGTTGGAGGCGTCGGCGCCGCCGTCGATCAGCACCGACAGCGAGCCGGCCACGCCGGCGTAGGCGGCGGAGAGGGCGAAGGTGGCCACCTTGACCCCGGCCACGTTCACGCCGACGGTCGACGCCGCGATCTCCTGGTCGCGCACGGCGATCATCGAACGGCCGGCGCGGCTGTGGATCAGGCTCCAGGCCACCGCGAAGAGCACCACGAGGAGCACCAGGCACACGAAGTAGGCGTACTGGTCGTTCGCCAGCCCGTCGATCAGCGAGTCGAACTGGCGGCGCTTGGGCTGGAGGAACGGCACGCCGCCGGGCCCCTCGACGAACTTCTTGGTGACGATCGGGAACAGCACCGACAGCCCGAGCGTGATGAGCGCCAGGTACGACCCCTTCACCCGCAGGGCCGGGAACCCCACGAGCACGCCGAGGACGGCGGCGAGGGCGGCGGCGATCGGGATGGTCAGCTCGAACGACACGTTGGAGTCGACCATGAGCTTCGCCGTGGTGAAGGCGCCGAGGCCGAAGAACGCCCCATGGCCGATGGACACCTGGCCGTTGAAGCCGGTGAGCAGGTTCAGCCCCATGGCCGCGATGGCGAGGTAGAGGACCTGGCTGAAGATCTGGTTGTTCTCGGGGTTGTTGGTGAACGGCAGGCTCACGGCGATGGCTGCCGCCACCACGCCCCCGGCGATCTTGAGCCACGGCACCGGGCGGCGCTCGGCGGCCATCACACCCGCTCCACGATCGTGCGACCGAACAGGCCGTTGGGCCGCACGAGCAGCACGGCGAGGATCAGGCCGAAGGGCAGGACCAGCTCGATGCCGGCCAGGGCGTCGACGTACTGGATGGTGAGCGAGTTGGCGATGCCCACGATCAGCCCACCCACCACCGCCCCCAGCAGCGAGTCGAACCCGCCGAGGGCGGCCGCCGCGAACGCGTAGACGAGCACCTGCTGCATGAGCGACGTGTCGAACGCCCCGTTGGCCGCCGTGCTGGCCGTGGCCGTGCCGGCGATGGCGCCGAGCGCGGCGGCCAGGCCCCAGCCGAGCATCAGCATCCGCCCCGGGTGGATGCCCACCAACGCCGCGGAGTCGGGGTTGGACGCCACGCCGCGCAGGGCGAGGCCGACCTTGGTGCGCTGCAGCAGCGCCCACAGCACCAGGCACTGGAGCGCCAGCAGCAGCGCCAGGCCGAGGGTCTTGCCCTCGATGCCGAGGATCTCGTCGGTGGGGAACAGGCCCGGCATCTTGGGGGTCTCGAGGCCGGGCTTGATGAACAGCAGGGCGGCGAGGGCGTTGATCCCGAGGAACATGCCGAGCGTCACGATGACGACGTTCAGCTGGTTGCCGGTGCGCATCACCGGGCGGATCAGCAGCCGCTCGATCAGGGCGCCGGCCACGAACGACAGGGCCGT
>JAGQSL010000131.1:13562-18578 GCA_020439525.1 Acidimicrobiales bacterium
GGGCGAAGTTCAACAGCCCGGTGGTGCGGTAGATGATCACCAGCGAGAGGGCCACCGAGGCGTAGATCACGCCCGACGACACCCCGTTGGCGAGTTGGTCCAGGAACAGATCCATCAGAACCCCAGGTAGGCCTTGCGCACGTCGTCGTCGAGGGCGAGCTCCTCGGCGGTGCCCCCGATCACGATCTGACCGGTCTCGAGCACGTAGCCCCGCGCCGCGATCTCGAGGGCGAGCCCGGCGTTCTGCTCCACGACGAGCATCGTCAGCCCCTCCTCGCGGTTGATCTCCCCCAAGCGCTCGAACACGTCGCGGGTGATGAGCGGCGCCAGGCCGAGCGACGGCTCGTCGAGCAGGAGCAGGCGGGGCCGGCCCATCATGGCCCGGGCGATGGCGAGCATCTGCTGCTCGCCGCCCGACATCGACCCGGCGGCCTGGTCCTTGCGCTCGGCGAGGCGGGGGAACGCCTCGTACCAGCGGGCCAGGTCGGCCTCGGTGCCCGGGTCCGGGCGGGAGATGGCTCCCAGCCGGAGGTTCTCGTCGACCGTCAGGTCGCCGAAGGTCCCTCGGCCCTGGGGCACGTGGGCGATGCCGGCCCGGGCGATCTCAGGGGTGGATGCACCGCACAGGTCGCGGCCGTCGAAGAGGACCTCGCCCGCCGTGTCGTCGAGCATCCCGCAGATGGCCCGCAGGGTGGTGGTCTTCCCGGCGCCGTTGGCGCCCAGGATCACGGCCACCTCGCCCTCCTCGACCACCAGATCGATCCCGCGCAGGACCGAGACGGGCCCGTAGCCACCGGTGACGCCGCGCAGCTCGAGGAGGCTCACGCCGGCGTCCCCAGGTAGGCCTCGATCACCTTCGGGTCGTTGCGCACCTCGTCGGGGCGACCCTCGGCGATCTTGCGGCCGAAGTCCATCACGACGATCTCGTCGGAGATGCTCATCACCATCGACATGTGGTGCTCGACCAGCAGGATCGACAGGTCGAACTGGTCGCGGATCTCGCGGATGGTGGCGCCGAGCTCGTCGACCTCGCCGTGGGTGAGCCCGTTGGCCGGCTCGTCGAGCAGCAGGAGGGTCGGCTCGGCGGCCAGCGCCCGGGCGAACTCGATGCGCTTGAGCGTGCCGAAGGGCAGCCCGAGGGCCGGGCGGTCGGCCAGGTGGCCCAGCGACAGGCGCTCGAGGATGGCTCGGCACGACTCGCGCAGGCGCCGCTCCTCGCGGCCGACGCCGAGCCGGAGCATCCCGCGCACGAAGCCCACCTTGCCCGCCGTGTGGGCGCCGACCATCACGTTCTCGAGGACGGTGAGCGCCGGGAACAGCGCCAGGTTCTGGAACGTGCGGGCCACGCCGAGCCGGGCGATCTCGTGCGGCGCCTTGGCCAGCAGGTCCTCGCCCTGGAACAGCACGTGGCCGGCCTGCGCCTCGTAGAGCCGGCTGACCACGTTGAACATGGTGGTCTTGCCCGCCCCGTTGGGGCCGATGAGCGCGCAGATGCTCTGCTCGCCCACCGTGAACGAGAGGCCGTCGAGGGCCACGACCCCGCCGAAGCGGACCTCGATGTCGCGTACGTCGAGCAGGGTCAAGCCTGCGGTCCCCTCGGAGTCGTCCCACGTCGACCACCGGCGAAACGGCCTGTGGTCCGGGTCACACTAGCCAGCCCGACGGGCCCGGGCGGCGGGGACCGTCGCATCCGACCCGCCGCGGCGAGGAGCTAGCGGGCTCCCATGAACATCACGCGGAGCTGGTCGTAGGCCTCGATGCACCGGCCGGCGCCCAGCACCACCGCCTCGAGCGGCTGGTCGACCAGGGTGACGGGGATCTCGGTCTCCTCGGCGAGGCGGTGGGCCAGGCCCTTCAGCATCCCGCCACCGCCCACGAGGTGCATGCCGCGCACGATGAGGTCGTGGGCCAGCTCCGGCGGCGCCTCGCCCAGGCAGGCGATCACCGAGTCGACGATCGACGACACCGGCTCGGCGATGGCCTCGCGCACCTCCTCGGGCGAGAGGATCACCGTCTTGGGCAGCCCGCTCATGAGGTCGCGGCCGCGCACCTCGGCCTTGATCTGGTCCTGCACCGGCCACGCCGAGCCGATCGACACCTTGATCTCCTCGGCCGTGCGCTCGCCCACGGCGATGCCGTACTCGCGGCGGATGAAGGTCTGGATGGCCGCGTCGATGTCGAACGAGCCGACCCGCACCGCCTGCAGGGCCACCACCCCGCCGAGGCTGATCAGCGCCGTCTCCGAGGTGCCGCCGCCCACGTCCACGACCATGTTGGCCGAGGGCTCGTTGACCGGCAGGTACGACCCGAGGGCCGCCGCCATCGGCTGCTCGATGAGCTGCGCGTCGGCGGCGCCGGCCCGGCGGGCGGCCTCGGTGACGGCTCGACGCTCCACCTCGGTGATGGCCGACGGCACGCAGATCACGACGCGGGGCCGGTTGAACTTCGACACGCCGGCGCGCTGGAGCAGGAGCCGGATCATCCGCTGGGTCACGTCGAAGTCGGTGATGGCGCCCTGGCGCAGCGGTCGCACGGCCACGATGTAGCCCGGGGTGCGGCCGATCATCTGCCACGCCTCGTGGCCCATGGCGAGCACGTCGCCGGTCTGCTGGTTGAGCGCGATGACCGACGGCTCGTTCAGCACGATGCCCTGGCCCTTGGCGTAGACCAGCGTGTTGGCGGTGCCGAGGTCGATGGCCAGGTCGCGCGCCATCAGCGCGCTCCGGGCGGAGCAGACGGGCCGGGGCCGGCCTCGGGCGGGCGCCGACCCGGTGGGCGGCGCTGGCGGTCGACGGGCCCGGGCGGACCCGCGGGCGGGGCCTCGCCGGGTCGGCGGTGCTCGGGCGCCTGGTGGGGCGACAGCGCCGACATCTCCCGGCGGAAGGCGTCGACGCCGGACTCGACCGAGGTGGGCTGGCGGTTCCGCCACGCCATGGCGACGGCGTAGGCCGCGACCAGCACCGCCGGCACGAGGACGAACAGGAGGATCTTCACGAGGCGCCCACCGGCGCCCCGGGGGGCCGGTGCAGCCCGCGGACGTCGTGGCCGTGGCGGTGGTCGCAGCGGCCCCAGTCGTCGTGGCCGCCCTCCCAGTGCTCGCGCTTCCAGATGGGCGCGGTCGCCTTCACCTCGTCGATCGCCCACCGGGCGGCGTCGAAGGCGGCGTCGCGGTGGGCGGAGGCCACGGCGACGACCACGGCGACGTCGGTGACGGCGAGCGACCCGGTGCGGTGCCACAGCGCGATCCGCCGCACCTCGGGGTGGCGCACGCGCACCTCGGCGGCCACCCCGGCGAGGACCGGCACGACGTGCTCGTCGTAGGCCTCGTACTCGAGGAGGCGGACCCCGGTGCGATCGCCCGCGTGGTCGCGCGCCGTACCCACGAAGGTGACCGACGCGCCGCAATCGGGCGTCACGACCCAGGCCGAGGCCCGCCCGGGATCGAGCGCCGCGTCCGCGCAGGCCAACCAGTCGTCGCCCGCAGGGGGCGGCCAGGTGGGCTCGGAAGCGGCCATCGGACCATCGTAGGGTCACGGCCCGCGGCCCACCCACCGATCACGATCGGTAGCGTTGCTCCGTGGCACGCGACGAGGACGAGGGCGACGAGCGCGGCTGGCACCGACCCCCGCTGCCTCCCGACGACCGCGTGTGGCGCCACCCGTCGGAGCTGGCCGGCGGCACCTCCGCCCCGTCCGCCTGGATCGCCCCCACGCCCATCCACCGGCGCCGGCCGGTGCTCGCCCTCGCGGGTGCCTGCCTCACCGGCGCGGCGATCACCTGCGGCCTGCTCTGGCTCACCCGCCCCACCTGGGTGCGCGACGACGAGGCGGCGACGCCCCCGCGAGCCGCAGCCGCCACTTCCACCTCCGTCGCCTCCTTCGTGAGCGCCGGCCTGGCCACCGCGGACCTGGCCGACGCCCTGGCCCCGCACCTCGTCCAGGTGGAGGCCAAGGTGGGCGCCACGTGGTCGTCGGGCACCGGCCTGCGGCTCGCCGGCGCCGATGGGATCGTGGTGGCCTCCCCGCTGGTGCAGGGAGCCGGGTTCGTGGCCGTCACCGGCTCCGACCGCCGCCGCGTCGACGCCCGGGTGCTCGCCGCCGACGATGCCACCGCCACCGCCGTGCTGGCCACCGACGCCGACGACCCCTCGGCCGACGTCCTGCTCGCCTCCCCCGCCTCCCCCGGTCAGCTCGCCGCCGTCGTCGGGGCCCGTTCGACCGCGGTGGGCGGCGTCGCCGAGCAGCGGGTCGTCCCCACCTCGATCTCCGCGGTCGGGGCACGGGTGCGGGTGGGCGACGCCGTGCTCCACGACGCCATCGAGCTCGACCGCTCGCTCCCCGTCGACGCCCTCGGCGCCGCGGTCGTCGACGGCGAGGGCCACCTCCTCGGGATCGTCGTGGCCACCTCGACCGCCGACGGCATGGCCGTGGCGGTCCCCGGGCGCGCCGCGCTCGGCGCTGCCGCCGACCTCGCCCAGGACGGCGAGGTGCACCGGGCGTGGCTGGGCGTCGAGGCGGTCGACCTCGATCCGGCGTCGGCCACCGTGCTGGGCGTCGATGGCGGCGCCACCCTGACCCAGGTCGACCCCGGGTCGCCCGCCGCCGAGGCCGGCCTCGCCGAGGGCGACGTGATCACGGGCGTGGGCGACGAGGAGGTGCTGGACGCGAGCGATCTGGTGCTGGCCATCCGCGACGGCGAACCCGGGGGCGAGGTGGAGGTGCGGTGGCATCGGGGCGCCACCGCCGAGGCGGCCGAGGTGACCCTGGGGGGCTAGCCCTCAGGCAGATCGGCGCCGTCGGCGAGCCCGGCGCACCAGCGCGACCGCGCCGGCCGCCGCCGCCGCGCCCGCCCCCGCCGTGACCCCGAGGGCCAGCTCCTGGCGACGGCGCGGCGAGATCGACTCGAGGGGTGAGGCCTCGTGGCCCACCACGTAGGCCTCCTCGTTGCTCGACGCCGCCGACCAGCCCAGCGCCACCAGGCGATCGTTGGCCACGACCCACGGGTGGCGGGCGTAGG
>JAGQSL010000132.1 GCA_020439525.1 Acidimicrobiales bacterium
GGCTTCACCGCCTGCCAGATGTCGACGTAGGGGTGGCCGGTCACGAGCACGTCGGGCCCGGCCACGGACGCGGCGATGCGCTGCTCCTTGGTGCCCGCCACCAGGTGGTCGAGGAGGATCCCCAGCCGCCGACCGGGCCGTGGCCCGAAGGCCCGGACCACCTGGTCGAGGTGGTCGGCCCCCTCCAACTGCTCGACGACCACGCCCTCGCCCCGGAGGTCGTCGCCCCACACCTTCTCCACCAGCTCGGCGTCGTGGAGCCCCTCGACGAGGATGCGGCTGGCCTTGGCGATCTGGGCCGGGGCCGTCGGGCCGGCCACCGATCCCGACGCCGTGCGACTCACCGGGGCGGGCGCCGTCCCCGGTGCCGGGCCTCGCGGGGCCACGAGGGTGACGACCTTCCCGTCGACCTCGAAGCCGCCCTTCAGCATCGTCATCCGGTGCTCGAAGCCGCGTCGGTCGCGCACGTGCAGGTAGCCGTTCACCACGCCGACGACCGTGCCCGAGATGGGGGTGCCGCGCTGCTTGACCACGAGCCCCGGGTGGGCGGCGACCGTCGGGTGCTGGGCGCCGCCCCGGCGGGGGCCGTCGAGGTCGATGGGCTCGGAGAGGATCCCGGGGTCGCGTCGGCGCGGGGGAGGGGCGGCCATGGGCCGAGGCTAGGTCCGCGGTCGCGCCGCCCCGTGCCTACCCTTGTCGGCCATGAGCGCACGAGCCTGGTCCGTCACCCCCTCGGGACCGCTGCGCGGCGACGTGTTCATCCGGGGCTCGAAGAACGCCGTCACCAAGCACATGGTGGCGGCGGTGCTCGGCGAGGGGGCGAGCACGATCCGCCAGGTCCCCGAGGTCGGCGACGTCCAGATCACCACCGACATCCTCCGCTCGCTCGGCGTGGAGGTGGAGCACGACGCCGCTCGCGGCGTCATCACCGTGGAGCCCCACGAGGGCGTCACCACCCGGGTGCCCACCTCCTTCAGCGGCCTCAACCGCATCCCGATCCTGCTGCTCGGCCCCCTCCTCCACCGCTCCGGCGAGGCGTTCGTGCCCCTCGTGGGCGGCGATCCGATCGGTCGACGGCCCGTCGACTTCCACATCGCCGCGCTGACGGCGCTCGGCGCCGAGATCACCGAGACCGACGAGGGCCTCCACGCCAAGGCCACGCGGCTGCGGGGCGCCAAGATCGAGCTGCCCTACCCGTCGGTCGGCGCCACCGAGACGGTGCTGCTCACCGCGACGCTCGCCGAGGGCCGCACCGTGCTGCGCAACGCGGCCACCGAGCCCGAGGTCATCGAGCTGGCCCTGTTCCTCCAGCGCATGGGTGCTCGCATCGAGCAGTCGCCGGGTCGGAAGTTCACGATCGACGGCGTCGAGCGCCTCCGGGGCGCCGAGACCACCTTGGCCGGTGACCGCAACGAGGCCGTGTCGTACCTCGTGGCCGGCCTGGTCACCCAGGGCGAGGTGCGGGTGCACGGCTGCGCCCAGGACCGCCTGGTCACCGCCATCACCACCCTCAACCGCATGGGCGCCGAGTTCGACATCACCGACGAGTACATCCAGGCGTCGGCCCCGCTCGGGCTCAGCCCGGCGGCGGTGCAGACCGACACCCACCCCGGGTTCATGACGGACTGGCAGACGCCCCTCGTCGTGCTGTTCACCCAGGCCGACGGCATGTCGGTGCTGCACGAGACCGTCTACGAGGACCGCCTCGTCTACGTCCCGGCGCTGAAGCAGATGGGCGCCGAGATCGAGCTGTTCTCCACCTGCCTCGGCGGGCCGGCGTGCCGCTTCCACGACACCAACGCCGTGCACTCGGCCATCGTCAAGGGCGTGTCGAAGCTGCGCGGCGCCAAGGTCGAGGTGCCCGACGTGCGCGCCGGGTTCTCGTCGGTGATCGCTGCGGCCATCGCCGACGGTGCCTCGGAGATCGGCGGGATCCACCACCTCGAGCGGGGCTACCACCGGCCCCGCCAGCAGTTCGCCGAGCTCGGCCTCACCATCGAGCCCGTCGAGGGCTGAGGCCGGCGGGCGACACGGACCTCGTGCGCATGGACCGCTCGTTCCTCGACGCCCCCGACGCCTTCCTGCGCCACCTACTCGACGACTGAGCTGCGGCGCGCCGGCCGGCAGCCCGTAGCCTCGGCGGGCCGTGATCCTCCTCGACGCCTCCGACCTCGGTGCCTCGCGCCCGGGACGCCAGCTGTTCGAGCACATCTCGCTGACGCTCTCGACGGGCGATCGCCTGGGCCTCGTCGGCATCAACGGCACCGGGAAGTCGACGCTGCTGCGCGTGCTGGCCGGCAAGGCGGAGCCCGAGCAGGGCACGGTGCGACGTGGCCGGGGTGCTCGGGTCGTGATGCTCGACCAGGCCGACGACCTCCCCGCTGGCACCGTCCACGAGGCGGTCGCCCCCGGCGCCCACCCCGACCGGGAGTGGGAGGCCGACGCCATCTTGAGCCGCCTCGGCATCGCCGAGCTCTCCCAGGTGAGCACCGACCGCCTGAGCGGCGGCCAGGCCAAGCGGGTGGCCCTGGCCCGGGCGCTCGTGGAGGTCGGCCCCGGCGGCGGACCCGACGACGACGCCGTGCTGCTCATCCTCGACGAGCCCACCAACCACCTCGACCTCGACGCCATCGCCTGGCTCGAGGAGCGCCTCGCCGGCCACCGGGGCGGGCTGGTGCTCGTCACCCACGACCGCCACGTGCTCGACGGGCTCACCACCCGCATCCTCGAGCTCGACCGGGGCAAGAGCTACCTGCACGACGGCGGCTACTCGTCCTACCTCGAGGGCAAGGAGGTGCGCGAGGAGCAGGCCGCCACGGCCGAGGCGGTGCGACGCAACCTCGCCCGCAAGGAGCTGGCCTGGCTGCGCCGGGGTGCTCCGGCTCGCACCTCGAAGCCCAAGGCCCACATCCGCTCCGCCACCGCGATCGTCGAGGGTCGCGCCGAGGCCGCCGCACGCAAGGGCGACCTGCCGCTGCACGGGGAGACGCCGCGCCTGGGCGACCAGGTGATCGAGCTCCACGGCGTCGGCCACCGCTGGTCCACCGATGCGCCCTGGCTGTTCCGCGGCGTCGACCTGCTGGTCGACCCCCGGGAGCGGCTCGGCGTCGTCGGGCCGAACGGTGCCGGCAAGTCCACCCTGCTGCAGGTGCTCGCCGGGCGCATCGAGCCGGCCGAGGGTCGCCGGGTGGTGGGCTCCACCGTCCAGCTCGCCCTGTGGGATCAGCGCGGCGCCGACCTCGACCCGGCCCAGCGGGTGCGCGACGCGGTGTCGGGGCCCGCTCGCCAGGCCGACTGGTCCGACGCCGCCCTGCTCGAGCGGTTCTGGTTCGACGGCGACGCCCAGTGGGCGCCCATCGGCACGCTGTCGGGCGGCGAGCGCCGACGGCTCCAGCTGCTGCTCACCCTCGCCCAGCGGCCCAACGTGCTGCTGCTCGACGAGCCCACCAACGACCTCGACCTCGAGTCGCTGCGCGCCCTCGAGGACTTCCTCGACGACTGGCCCGGTGCCCTCGTGGTGGTCAGCCACGACCGGGCCTTCCTCGAGCGGACCGTGGCCGACGTGGTCGTCGTCGACGACGAGCACGACGTCGAGCGCCTCCCCGGGGGCTACGGGGCGTGGGAGCAGGCCCGCCACCTCCGTCGGTCGGCCACCGCGGCCACGAGCGCCACGCCGAAGCCGAAGCGGGCCCCGGCCAGCCCGAGCGCGCCGGCCGGCCCGAAGGCCCGCACGCCCAGCACCCTCACCCGGCTGATGCGCGACGCCGAGAAGGAGCTCAAGCGCCTCGAACGGCAGCGCAACAAGGCCGCCGACGTGCTCGCCGCCGTGGACCCGGCGGACCACCAGGCCCTCGCCGTCGCCGGGCAGGCGGTGGCCGACGCCGAGGCCGCGGTCGCCGAGGTGGAGGAGCGCTGGTTGGAGCTGGGCGCCGAGCTCGAGGGCTGATCAGCCGGTGAAGGCCGGGCTGCCGGGCACGGGCGTGGCCGCCGGCGCAGCGCCGGGGGGAGCGGGCCTGGCGGCGCCGGCGATGGGGCCGAGCGAGAGCACGCCGACGGAGCTGTCGGCCACGTAGAGGGTCCCATCGGTCCAGGCCGACAGCGAGACGGGGTTGGCGATCCCCGGGTAGGTGACGGCCTCGATCGAGCCATCGGTCCGCACCACGTCGAGCTGCGGACCGGTCGCCGGGTAGCTGATCGCCCACACGCTGCCCGCGGCGTCGACCTCGATCGCCGTCGCCTGCTGCGCCAGGGCGCCGGCCGGCGCCGGAGCGGGGCCGCTCACGTCGAGCAGCGCCGTGCCCGATCCCTCGGCGACGGCGACCACGATGCGCCCGGCCCCGGCGCCCACCGCCAGGAAGCTCGGCTCACCCGAGGAGCGGTACCGCTCCGCGACGGTGCCGTCGACCGAGACGGAGAGGATGCGAAAGGCGCCGCTGCCGTAGCCCGAGCCCATCGCCACGGCGATCGTCCCGTCCTGGTCGACCGCGAAGGCGGCGACGACGTCGATGCCCGGCTCGGTGGGCAGCACGACCTCGGTGATCGAGCCGTCCGCGGAGCGCCGGGCCAGGCTCGCCGGACCGAACCGCGCGAGCTGCAGCACCTGGGACCCGTCGGCGGCGGCGTCGACCTTGCTCGCGCCGTCGACCGGGAGGTCCTCGAACGAGTCGACCGCCGTCGAACGGCGCAGCGGGTTGGTGTCGGCGTAGCCCTGCGGCCCGTCGAACGACGTGAACAGGACCGACCGGTCGGCGTCGGCGGCCACCGAACCGAGCGCGGCGATGTCGCCGATCGGCACGATCTCGTCGTCCCCGCTCGCGGGGCGGCGGTGGATCGCGCCCGGCCCCTCGGGGCAGCGGCACCCGCTCAGGCCCGTGGCCACCGACCACGCCGTGCCGTCGGGGCCGAGGACGACCTGGACGGCGAGGGCCTGGTCGATCACCGAGACGATCGTGCCGTCGGCCTCGCGTCGCACGACGTCGTCGGCCGTCCCGACCAGGAGCCGCTCGCCGTCGTCGTCGACGGACTGGCCGGCGCCCCCGGCGGTCCCGGCGACGGCGATGCGGGTCTCGGTGCCGTCGGGCGCCCGGCGCACCGCCTCGCCGGCCTCCACGTCGAGCACCGTCACCGTGCCGTCGTCAGCCACGGCGAGGCCGCGCAGCACCGGGTCACCGGTCACCGACAGCACCTGCTGGCTGCCGTCGGGGTCGATGCGCACCAGGCGGCTGGGCTCGCGGTCGAGCGCGAAGAGGGCGCCGGCGCCGTCGACGCCGACCCACCCGAGCTGGCTCGCACCGTCGACCGCCACGGCGCCCTGCGTGCCATCGGGGGCGACCGTGGTGATCCGCGGCCCGTCGGCGACGTAGAGGGTGCCGTCGTCGCCGAGGTCGAGGCCCTGCGGGGCGACGAGGTCGAGCGGGAGGTCGAAGCGGGTGCCGTCGGGCGCCATCCGGTAGACGCTCCGGGTCGCGTCCTCCGCGACGTAGAGGGTGCCGTCGGGTGCCGGCGCGATGCCGCTCGGTCGCACGATCGCCACCGGGACGCGCACGGTCGCGTCGACGGTCGTGGTCGCGCCGGATCGGGCGGCGGTGGTCGGCGCGGCGGCGATCTGGCTCCCCGGGCCGGGTCCGAGCAGCGCCGCCGCGGCCGCCACGGCGACGGCGCCTCGCGCCCAGCCGCGCATCGATCCTGGTCTCATGGCGTGTCCCCTGCGATCGTCCCGGCCCGACCGTACCCCTCAGGTGCGGCCCGCGAACCGTGGTTGACTGCCGGCCATGGCGACCCACGAGCAGGAGCTGACCGAGCCCGTCGACCTGTGCACGCCCGACGGCCGGCGGCTGAACCCTGAGGCCACCGGCTTCAGCCGCACCCCCCTGCACACCGGCAACCTGCGCGGCTCGTGGGGTCGCACCAAGCGATGGGACTACTGGGCGGTGCTCGCCGGCGACCTCGTCCTCTCGGTCACCTACGCCGACGTCGACTACCTCGGCATCGCCGACGTCTGGTGGTGCGACCTCTCGTCGGGTGCCGTGGGCGGGCACGCCGCCAACGTGCCCGCCGCGAGGGGGATCGCGCTGCCCGACCGGCCGGGCACCGAACCGCTCCGCTACCGGTCGACGAAGCTCGTGCTCGACCTCGTCGACGACATCGGCGGGACCACCATCACCGCGGCGTGGACCGAGCGTGACGGGACCCCCGGCCGCCTCGAGGCTCGCATCGACCTGCCGCCGGGCCACGAATCGCTCAACGTGGTGATCCCCTGGTCCGACACCCGGTTCCAGTACACGTCCAAGCACCAGGCCCGGCCGGCGCACGGGGTCTGGACCGTCGGCGATCGCACCGTCCGCTTCGGCGACCGGGCGGTCGCCGGCGACGAGGACGACGAGCCCGAGGCCTGGGGCGAGCTCGACGTGGGTCGAGGTCGCTGGCCGTACCGCACCCGCTGGAACTGGGGCGGCGGCGCCGGTCGGTCCGAGCAGGGCGCGGTCGTCGGGCTCCAGCTCGGCGCCAAGTGGACCGAGGGCACCGGCCACACCGAGAACGGCGTGATCGTCGACGGTCGCCTCACCAAGATCGGCGTCGAGCTCGACTGGACCTACGACTGGGACGCGCCGATGCACCCCTGGCGCGTCCGCCACCCCGACGGCTCCCTCGACCTGGCGCTCACCCCGCGCTTCGACCGCCACTCGAAGGTCGAGGCCGTGGTGATGGGCACCGAGGTCCACCAGGTGTTCGGTCGGTGGAGCGGCCACGTCACCACCGACGAGGGCGAGGTCCACCACCTCTCGGGGCTCCAGGGGTTCGCCGAGGAGTCGCGGTCGCGCTGGTGACCGGCGCCGGTTGGCAAGGCCGCCGGGCCCATCGATGATGGGACGATGGCCTACCGGCTCGATCCCGCCCGACCGCTGCACGCCGAGCGCGACCGGATCGTCGACGAGCAGCTCGG
>JAGQSL010000133.1 GCA_020439525.1 Acidimicrobiales bacterium
GCGCCTCGAGGTCGACGACCTGGCGATCGGGGTGGACCTCGGCGCCGTTCTTCTCGGCCAGGTACAGGTAGTTGCGATCGAGGGTGTTCTTCGCCCCCACCTTGCAGCCCACCATGCACGCACCGCAGTGGTTGCAGCCCACCCGGTCGGGGCCCTCGCCCCCGAAGTAGGGGTCGGGCACCCGCTCGTTCGCCTTGCCGAACCAGACCCCGACCGGCGTGCGGTGGTAGGTGTCGGCCACGCCCAGGCGGTCGGCCAGCTCGTGCATGTACCGGTCGGGCGGCGTGTCGGCGGGCACCTCGTTGACCCCGAGCATGCGCTTGGCCTGGTCGTAGAAGGGCGCCAGCTCGTCGCGCCAGTCGGTGATGTGCCCCCACTGCGGGTCCGTGTAGAAGGGCGCGAGCGGCTCGTAGAGCGTGTTGGCGTAGACGAGCGAGCCGCCACCGACGCCCGCCCCCGACAGCACGGCCACGTCCTTGAGCGGGGTGATCCGCTGGATGCCCCGCATGCCGAGGCGCGGTGCCCAGAGGAACCGGCGCAGCTGCCAGCTGCTCTTGGGGAGGGTGTCGACGTCGAAGCGGCGGCCCGCCTCGATCACGCCCACCCGGTAGCCCTTCTCGGTCAGCCGCAGCGCCGAGACGCTGCCGCCGAACCCGGAGCCGATCACGAGCACGTCGTAGTCCGTGGTCATGGCGAGCATCGTCCCAGATCGGCACGGCGACCGCCGAACCCCGGACGCGGAGAGCGGGCCGGCCCGAAGGCCGGCCCGCTCCCGCTTCCCCCAGGAGGGAGAACGGTCATCGAGGATCGATCAGGACGCCGGGGGCATCAGGACCGAGTCGATGAGGTAGACGGTGGCGTTGGCGGTCTGGATGCCGGAGCACACGACCGTGGCGCCGTCGGAGCCGACGGTGAACTCGGGGGCGTCGCCCTCGACGGTCAGCTCGGCACCGTTCACGGTGGTGTAGGTGCCACCCAGGTCGCTGGGCTCGATGCGCTCGGGGACCACGTGGTAGGTGAGGATCGAGGTCAGCGTGTCCTTGTCGGCCAGCACGGCGTTGAGGTCGGCCTCGGGGATCTTGGCGAACGCGTCGTTGGTCGGCGCGAACACCGTGAAGGGGCCACCCGTGTTCAGGGTGTCGACGAGGTCGGCCTCGGTGACGGCCGACACGAGGGTCGACAGGGCCGGGTTGTTGCTGGCCGCGGTGGCCACCGGGTCCTGGGCCATGCCCTCGAACGAGCCGTCGCCGTCCTCGGGGACGGCGGCGCAGCCGGGCCCTTCGGGGGCGGCCATCTCGCCGTCCATCATCGTGGTGTCGGAGCCCTCGTCCATCATGGTGGTGCTCGACATGTCGTCGGCGGGGGCGGCGGTGGTCTCGCTGCTGCCGTTGTCCGAGGCGCCGTCGCTGCCATCGCTGCCGCAGGCGGCGATCAGCAGGGCGAACGGGAGCACCAGAGCGGCGACCTTGCGCTTGCTTCGTGTCTTCATTGGGGGGTTCCCTTCGTGTATGTACGACGCCCAGTTCGGGGCGGGGGTTGCATGGGGTGTACGCAACCAAGTGACGAAGCGGATGAAACAACGCAGGTGATTCGACGAAGGGCCTGGTGAGAGCGTTGAGGTGAGCAGGCCCTCACCCGCACCGTCCAGAGCCATTTCCCGATTCGCACGGCTCGGATACGTCCTATTTCGGGAATTGGTACCGAACGAACCTCCCATCCGACCCACCGCCCAGGACCGGACACCTTCCATGGCCCCCGCACCCGATCACCCGTCCCTCGTCCGATCGGGGGTCGCCGGTCTCCTGGCTGCCGGCGTGGCCCTGGCGGTGGGCGAGCTCGTCGCCGGCATCAGCGGCCGGCTCTCGGCCCCGGTGATCTCCGTGGGGAACCGGATCGTCGACGCCGTCCCTCG
Organism: Acidimicrobiales bacterium; assembly: GCA_020439525.1. GTDB lineage: Bacteria > Actinomycetota > Acidimicrobiia > Acidimicrobiales > Iamiaceae > Aquihabitans. Next base: position 1,913 of record JAGQSL010000133.1, read on the forward strand.
GCAGGTGAAGGACCTGGCGATCGACTGGTTCGGCACCAACGACAAGATCGCCCTGCTGACCGGCATCTACGTCCTGGTCGGCCTGTTCGGGATCGCCGTCGGCGTGCTGGCCGCCCGGCGCTTCGCCATCGGCGCCGCCGGCATCGCCGCGTTCGGCGTCGTCGGCGTGTGGGCCGCCGGCCAGGAGGTCGGCGCCCCGTGGTGGGCGGGCCTGCCGAGCGTCCTCGGCGCCATCGTGGGCATCGGCGCCCTCGCCGCCCTCCTCTCGTCGATCGAGCACGCCGACCACCCCGAGGCGATCGACCGGCTGGGGGCCGACGACGGGGCCGGGCTCCTCGCCCGTCGCGGGTTCCTGCAGGTGGCGGCCGGTGCCGCCGTGGTCGGCGCCGCCGCCTTCGCCACGGGTCGTTGGCTGCAGCGCCGCTTCAGCGCCGCGGCCAGCCGCAGCGCGGTCCAGCTCCCCGCACCTGCAGAGGAGGTGCCGGAGCTCGCCGATGCGGTCACCCTCGACGTCGAGGGCATCAGTCCGTTCATCACCCCGAACCGCGACTTCTACCGCATCGACACCAACCTCACCGTCCCGCAGCTCGCCGCCGAGGACTGGGAGCTGCGGATCCACGGCATGGTCGACGAGGAGATCCGCCTCTCCTACCAAGACGTGCTCGACCTCGACCTGGTCGAGGAGCGCATCACCATGACGTGCGTCTCCAACGAGGTGGGCGGGGGGTTGGTCGGGAACGCGACTTGGCTCGGCGCACGACTGCGACCGCTGCTCGAGCGCGCCGGCATCGACCCGAAGGCCGACCAGGTGGTCGGGCGCGCCTTCGACGGCTTCACCACCGGCTTCCCCGTGTCGATCCTCGAGGACGATCGCCCGGCGCTGCTCGCCGTCGGCATGAACGGCGAGCCGCTCCCGCTCGTCCACGGCTTCCCGGCTCGGATCGTGGTGCCCGGCCTCTACGGCTACGTCTCGGCCACCAAGTGGTTGACCGAGATCGAGCTCACGACCTTCGACCGCTTCGACCAGTACTGGGTCGAGCGCGACTGGTCGGCCGACGGGACGATCAAGACGATGGCCCGCATCGACACCCCCGGCGGCCTGACCCACAAGCCGGCGGGAACCATCCCCATCGCCGGGGTGGCGTGGGCCCAGACCCGCGGCATCGAGAAGGTCGAGGTCAAGGTCGACGACGGCGAGTGGACCGAGGCGAAGCTCGCCGAGGAGGACTCGTCGCTCACGTGGCGCCAGTGGGTGCACGAGGTGGAGCTCGACGCCGGGCGCCACCAGGTGGTGGCCCGCGCCACCGACGGCACCGGCGAGGTGCAGACCGAGGAGCGAGCCCGGCCCTTCCCCGACGGGGCGAGCGGTTGGCACTCGGTGACGTTCCTCGTCGACTGAGTCCAGCCGCCGGCCCGGCTCACCCGGGGATGACCAGGCTCGGCTTGAGCGTGTCGCCCCGGAACGGCTCGTACACCGCGAGCAGGTGACCGTCGTCGGCCAGCACGGCCCAGGGACCATCGCCCGCCCCCGCGCCCAGCACGTCGCGGACCAGCACCTTGCCCACCGCCACGTCGGCCTCGACCTCGGCGCCGACGACCACCTGATCCAGGTGCCGCACGGCCTCGACCATCGGCCGCACCACCTCGGGCGACACCTCCTCGAGGGCCACGGCGTCGGCGAGCGTGTAGGGCCCCACCGAGGTGCGGCGCAGGTTCCGCAGGTGGGCGCCACCACCGAGCGCAGCGCCCAGGTCGGCGGCGAGGGTGCGCACGTAGGTGCCCGACGAGCACGACACGGCGATGGTCACCACCAGCGGCTCGCCCTCGGGACCGGGCAGCACGTCGAGGGTGTGCACCGTGACCGGGCGGGGCTGGCGCTCGACCTCGATCCCCTGCCGGGCCAGCTCGTGGAGCCGCTTGCCGCCCACCTTCACCGCCGACACCATCGGGGGGATCTGCTCGATGTCGCCCACGAAGGCGCCCGCCGCCCGCCGGACGTCGTCGAGCGTGGTGCCCGCCATGTCGTGGGTGGCCGTCACCTCACCAGCGGCGTCGAGGGTGGAGGTCTCCACGCCGAGGACGACCTCGCCGACGTACGCCTTGCCGAGGGGCGACAGGTAGCGCAGCAGCTTGGTGGCCCGCCCCACGCCCAGGAGCAGCACCCCGGTGGCGTCGGGGTCGAGCGTGCCCGCGTGGCCGACCTTGCGGGTGCCGAGCAGGCCGCGGCTCTTGGCCACCACGTCGTGGCTCGTCCAGCCCGCCGGCTTGTCGACCACGACCAGCCCGTCGGGACCGTCGTGGCCCCCACCCCCACGCCCCATCAGCGGACGTCGTCGGTGTCTCGGTAGACCTCGGGATCCATCGCGACGGTGGGCGCGCCCGGCTCGAGGTCGGGGAGGCCGCGCAGGACCTCCTCGATGTGCTGGGCCCCGCGGATCACCCCGTCGAGCTCGAAGCGCAGCTCGGGCGTGCGCTTGATCCTCGCCTGGGCGCCCACGGCACGGCGCAGGCGGGGCGTGGCCTCCACGAAGGCCTCGGCGATCTCCTCGTCGGCGTCGTCGCCTCGGGAGTGGTCGTAGTAGGCCACGGCGTGCTTCAGATCGGCGTCGACCACGACCGAGGTCAGGGTCACCAGGTCGAGGCGCTCGTCGTCGATCCGCTCGAGCTCGTCGCCGAGGATCTCGCGCACCAGCGTGTTGAGCCGCGCCGTGCGGGGGTAGTCGCGGGCGGTGGGGCGCTTCTTCATCGTTCGTCCTCTTCCTCGTCGAGCCAGGACCGGCGGGCGGCGCTGACCTCGACCTCCGGGAACGACCACACGAACCGCTCCACGGCGTCGAGCACCTCCCGAGCCTGGCGCTCGGCCGACGCCACCGTGGCGAAGGCGAGCTCGCTGCGCTGCCAGCGGTCCTGGTGGCCGACCTCTGCCACCGCGACCCGGTGACGGCGCCGGGCGCCGTCGAGGATCGGGGTGATCACCGCCCGCTTGTCCTTGAGCGATGCGGTGGTCGGCAGGTGCAGGTCGACGACCAGGACGCAGGCGTACACAGCGCGTCGAGCCTACCGAGCACGGCGGGCCGCTCCCCCACCGGTTCCGCCGGCGCCGGTCAGCGCTGCGGCTGGGCGAGCGCCCGCTGCGCCTCGTCGCTCAGCCGGCCGGTCTCGCCGGCCAGCCAGTGCCGCCGGCACAGCAGCTCGTAGGACACCTCGGCCGGCTCGATGTCGCCCAGGGCCTCCACGTCGCCGAGCACGACCGTCTCGCCTTCGTAGACCTGCACCCCATCGACCATGCGGGCGTTGTGGGTGGCTCGAGCCCCGCACCAGCACCGGGCCTCCACCTGCAGCTCGCAGCGCTCGTCGGCCACCTCCAGCAGTCGCGCCGTGGCGGGGAACAGCCGCCCGCGGAAATCCGTCAGCAGGCCCAGGGCGTGCACGTCGGCGTCCAGCTCGTCGACCACCCGGGCCAGCTGGTCGGCCTGCTCGGGCGCGTAGAACTGGGCCTCGTCGCAGACGAGGTAGTGCAGCGCGCCGTGGTGCTCGCGCTGCTGGCACGCCAGTTCGAACAGGTCGAGCTTGGGGCCGACGTCGACCGCCTCGACCGACACCCCGAGGCGGCTGCTGACCTGGGCGCCCTCGCGGTCGAGGTGGGTGCAGAGCAGCCCGTGCAGGCCTCGCGCCGACAGGTTGTGGTGGATCTGCAGGGCGAGGGTCGACTTGCCCGACCCCATCGTGCCGAACGAGAACCGCAGCGTCGCCATGGCCGGAAGTTACACCCCTGTCGTTCCGCGTGCTGGGGAGCGACGCTCGCTACCCGGCCCGAGCGACAGCTGGAGGCCCCTCGTCGGATCGAGCTCGCCGGCCACGAGGCGTCGCCACGCCGCCATCGCCGCCTCCGCGCCGTCGACCCGCTCGATCGCCAGCCAGGGCCCGGTGAAGGCCACGAACCGCTCCCACGCGTCGTCCAGCCGTCGGTCGAACGCGTCCTGGCCCCACTCCTCGGCGCGCTTGGCGATCTGCAGCTGGGCGTAGAAGATCTCCGGCGCCGGGCCGGCGGCCGGCGCGGGCGCCAGGAGCCGCTCGGGGTCGGTGACGTTGGAGAGCCCCACGGTCATCGAGTGCACGAGCCGGTCGCCGAAGCGCTCGTGGACGGCGTCGCGGACGTCGAGGCGCCCGGCGATGTCGACGAGCACGGCGCGATCGCCCGCGACCTCGCCCGCCCGCTCGTACGGGAGCACCTCGTCGTAGGCCCCGAGCGCCCGGACGGCCTCCGCGCGCCCCGGCGAGGTGAGCCCCACCACCCGCCGATCGCCACGCGCCGTCATCTCGTGGGCGGTGGCGATCGCCGTCTTGGCCGAGGCGCTGGTGATCACCACCACGTCGGCACCGAAGCCGTCCTGGTCGTGGACGACGTCCTCGATCAGGAACCCGGTGATGAAGAGCGGCCGCAAGAGGCTCCGGACCGCATCGGCGCGCACCGCGGCCGGCTCGACTCGCTGGTAGTGGTTCCAGACCGTGGCCATCACGTCGCGGCGGTGGGCTGCACCGTCGAAGAAGCCCCGGTCGTCGGCGCGCGCCGGCTCGACGAGGAGGTGCTCGGACATGGGGAGGTAGCCGAAGACCCGCTCGCCTTCCGCCACGCCGGGGTGGCGGGAGGCGATCACGTCCGCGAACCCGAAGGCGGGCACGCGACCCCATCCGGGCTCGGAGGCCGGGAAGAGCCTCCAGTAGCCGAGCAGGTCGCCGGTCAACGCGAAGGTCACGTTGTTGGTGCTGAGACCGAAGGTGTCGATCGCGAGCAGCACCTGGCCCTCGCCGGGCTCGGCGACCGGCCGGTCCACGGCACGGATGTGGTGCAGGTCGTCGGTCCGCACCTCGAGGTCGACCATCAGGCCACCTCGTCGACGCGCTGGTAGGTGTTCTGGAGCTCGTCTTGGAGGACCGTGGCGATGCCGTCGGTGCTGAGCAGGCCGAGGGGCTCGTCGAGCGTGCGGACCCGGTAGGTCCACCCCTCGGGCAGGTCCAGGCGATCGCCGAGGGCGGGGAGGTCGGCCTCCTCCAGGCCGGCGTCGACGATCTGCGACCTCGCCTGCATGACGTAGGTCGTGTCGTCGGGAGCGATCAGCTCGTACACCTCGCTCCCGGCGTCGAAGCCGAACACGGTGTCGCGCGCCACCTCGCGCTCGGTGTAGGGCGTCTGGCTCGGGTTCGTCCCGAGGTCGAGCGTGGCGGCCTTGAACATCCCGATCGTCCCGAACGTGGTCTCCTCGGCCCCGGCGCGCAGCTCGGTCGAGATCGAGTCGAGCATCCAGAACCGGGGTCCGTTCAGCAGGGCGACCACCGCCCCGCGCTCCTCGGCGATGGCCGACGCATCGAGCTGGTCCCACTCGTCCTGAGGGCAATCGCTCATGCCCATCGTGTTCCACACGTCGGCGGTGAACGCGCCGTCGTCGCCTTGGCGCAGCAGCAACACCTCGCAGTACCGCACCCCTCGGAGCGCGCCCATGTCGGGGGCATCCATCGGAGCATCGTTCCCTTCGGTGGTGGCCGGCGGCGCCGACGTGGCGGTGGTGGGGGGCGCGGTCGTCGAGGTCGCCGCGTCGGGCTCGCCGTCGGACCCGCATCCGGCGGTCGCGAGCACCAGCCCGAGGAGGGCCGTGGCGGCGGCGAGGTGGGCGACGATCGGACGGGGTCGGTTCACGGTGCCTCCGGTGCGGCGGGGTGGGGTGCGAGGGTGAGGCGCCCGACCACGTCGGGCAGCGAGGCGGCGAGGGCGTTGGCGAGCGCGACCGCCGACGCCTGGTCGAGCTCGCCGCGCTGGGCGAGCTCCGCCAACGTCACGAACGACGACGCCAAGGTCCACAGCAGGGCGCCCGCCGTGGTCGGGTCCATGCCCAACGGGGCCAGCGCTGGGAGCCAGCGGGCCTGCAGGTGCGACCGGAGCCGCTCGCGGGCCCCGGCCAGCTCCGGCGTCGCCCCGTCGGCGAGCAGGAGGTGCAGCGGGCGCAGGTCCTCGGGCGGGATGGCCAGCAGCTCTCGCACGGCTCCGCCGATCGAGCGGGGCCCAGCGCCGTCGCCGCTCGTGCTCGCGGCGTCGATGGCCGCGCCGTAGCGCGCGACGCGATCGTCGAAGAAGGCCTCGTAGAGCGTGGGCAGGTCGGCGAAGTGGTCGTAGACGAGCCGGCGGCTGGCCCCCGCCTCGGCGGCCACGGCCGACATGGTCACCGCGGTGAACCCGCCTCGATCGAACAGGCGCGACGCCGCCTCGAGCAGCTGCCGACGTCGCTCGTCGGGCCGCAGGTACGGCCTCGTCGCCATCGCTCCCCCTCCATCGCGGCCCGCTGAACTGCATACAGTGTGCAATTTCGGGACCGGTCGGTCAAGGCCTCGGACGCGACGCAGCGCCCCGCACGGGCGGGGCGCTGCGATCTGCGGGTGTCGGTGGCGTCGGAGCCGGTCAGGTGCGGGGGATCTCCCGCTCCTCGTAGGTCTCGATGACGTCGCCCTCCTTGAGGTCCTGGAAGTCGGTGAGGCCGATGCCGCACTCGAAGCCCTGGTTGACCTCGCGCACGTCGTCCTTGAAGCGGCGCAGCGACGAGATCGCACCCTTCCAGATGATCGTGCCCTCCCGGAGGAAGCGCACCTTGGAGCCACGGGTGATCTGCCCGTTGGTGACGTAGCAGCCGGCGATCTTGCCGACGCGGGGCACCGAGAAGATCTCGCGGACCTCGGCCTCGCCGGTGACGACCTCCTCGAACTCCGGGGCGAGCATGCCGACCATGGCCGCCTCGATGTCCTCGAGGAGGTGGTAGATCACCTCGTAGGTCCGGATCTCGACGTCTTCGGTCTGGGCCAGCTCGCGGATCTGCCGGTCGGGCCGCACGTTGAAGCCGATGATCGTGGCGTTGGAGGCCACGGCCAGCTCGATGTCGGACTTGAGGATGCCGCCCACGCCCTGGCGGACGAACGACAGCTTCACGTCGTCGCGCTCGAGCTTGCGCAGCGAGCTGACCACGGCTTCGAGCGAACCGGTTACGTCGGCCTTCACGATCAGGTTGAGCGTGGCGACCTCGCCGGCCTGGATCTGGCTGAAGATGTCCTCGAGCTTGGCGCCGCCGTGCACCACCGAGGCCGAGCCGGTGAGCCCGGCGACCCGCTGGTAGTGCTCGCGCTGCTCGGAGACCTTGGCCGCCGAGCGCTCGTCCTTGGCCACCACGAAGTCGTCGCCGGCGGTGGCGACGTCGGAGAGGCCCAGCACCTGCACCGGCGTGGACGGCCCCGCTTCCTTGACCTGCTCGCCCTTGTCGTTGATGAGCGCCCGCACCCGGCCCCACGCGGGACCGGCGACGAGCGGGTCGCCCACCTTCAGGGTGCCGCGCTGCACCAGCACGGTGGCCACCGGGCCGCGCCCGGCGTCGAGCTTGGCCTCGAGCACCACGCCCTTGGCCCGCCCGTCGGGGTTGGCCCGCAGGTCCTCGAGCTCGGCGACCACGAGCAGGTTCTCGAGCAGCTCGTCGATGCCGATCCCCTGCAGCGCCGAGATCTGGCAGACGATGGTCTCGCCGCCCCAGTCCTCGGGCACCAGGTCGCGCTCGGCGAGCTGGGCCAGCACCCGATCGGGATCGGCGTTCTCGCGGTCGATCTTGTTGACCGCCACGACGATCGGCACGTCGGCCGCTCGGGCGTGGTCGATCGCCTCGATCGTCTGGGGCATGACGCCGTCGTCGGCCGCCACGACCAGCACCACGATGTCGGTGGCGTCGGCGCCGCGGGCGCGCATGGCGGTG
>JAGQSL010000134.1:0-17954 GCA_020439525.1 Acidimicrobiales bacterium
CGCGGGTGGTGTCGTTCATGGCGGACCCGACACCGGCCTTGCCGAGCGGCACCGAGCTCATGATGAGCGTGGTGAGCGGGGTCATCACCGTCGCCATGCCCATGGCCAGCGGGATGATCGAGAAGTAGATGAACCACAGCGGCGTGTCCACGCCCACCTGCGAGAACACCGCCAGGCCGAAGGCGATGAAGCTCAGCCCGACCGGCACCACCCGGTGGGCTCCGAAGCGGGCGACGAACTTCGGCACCTGCGGGGCGAGCGACATCATGACGAAGGCCATCGGCAGCTGGAGCAGGCCGGTCTTCAGCGGCGAGTACCCGAGGACGAGCTGGAAGTACTGCGCCACGAGGAAGAACGTGCCGAACATGGCGAAGAACGTGAGCGTCATGCCGCCCGAGGCGATGCTGAAGCGGCGGTCGCGGAACAGGCCGAGGTCGAGCATCGGGTAGCGGGCCCGGTGCTCCCACATGGCGAAGAGCACCAGGGCGACCGCGGCCAAGGCGAACGTGCCGAGGGTCTCGCCCGAGGTCCAGCCCTTGTGGGGACCTTCGATGATGGCGTACACGAGCGACACGAGCCCGACGATCGACAGCAGGGCGCCCAGCAGGTCGAGGGGCTGCTCGTCGGGATCCTTCGAGCGGGGCACGAGCACGGCGCCCAGGACCAGGGCGGCGATGATCATCGGCACGTTCACGAGGAACACCGAGCCCCAGTAGAAGTGCTCGAGCAGGAAGCCCGACGCCACCGGGCCGATGGCGGCGCCGCCGCCCGAGATGCCGGCCCACACGGCGATGGCCTTGGGCCGTTCGTGGGCGGGGAAGACGTTGGTGAGGATCGACAGCGTCGAGGGCATCACGAACGCGGCGGCGACGCCCATGATCGCCCGGGAGGCGATGACCATCCCGGCGGAGTCGGCCGTCGAGGCGAGGACGGTGCCGCCGAGGAAGACGACGAGGCCGGCTTGCAGGGCGCCCTTGCGGCCGAAGCGGTCGCCCAGGGTGCCGGCGGTGAAGAGCAGCCCGGCGAACACGAGCGAGTAGGCGTCGACCATCCACTGCAGCGAGCTGGTGCTGGCGTTCAGCTCGCGCGACAGGGTGGGCAGCGCCACGTTGAGGCTGGTGTTGCCGATGATGACGATCATCAGGCTGGTGCAGAGCACGGCGAGGATGGCCCAGCGCCGCTGGTACACGGCGGGATCGATCTCGTGGTGGGTGTCGGGGTTCACGCTGCCCTCGTCTTCTTCATCTTCGGCTGCATCGTCGTTTCGCTACGGCGTAGGAGCAGAATGCTACGGCCCGATCCGGCGGCACCGTCCGCATTTTCGCTGTTCTTCCTGTGACTTGCGGCACCGGGCGGGCGGTGGGGGGCGCTTCGGATGGCGGTTTCGCTACGATCCGTTCCATGGCCCGTCCCCGCAGCGAGCAAGCCCACCGAGCGGCCATCGCCGCGGCGGTCGAGGTGCTGCTCGAGAGCGGCGTGGAGGGGATGACCCTCGACGAGGTGGCGACCCGCTCGGGCGTGGCCAAGTCCACCCTGTACCGGCACTTCGGGTCGAAGGAGGGGCTGATCGCCACCGCGGCGCGCGGCTGCGTCACCGAGCACCCCACCCCCGACACGGGCGACCTCGAGCGCGACTTCGAGTTCCTGTTCTCCCGCTACCAGGAGACCGACGACAAGCAGCGCTTCGGCGAGCTGCTCCCGATGCTGATCGATGCCGGCAACCGCGACCCGCAGATCCAGGCGATCGTCGACGACGTCCTCGAGGAGCGGCGCCGCCCGCTGCGCACCGTGCTCCGACTCGCCCAGCTGCGCGGCGAGATCGGCCCCGACCTCGACCTCGACAACGCCATGGCCATGATCCTCGGGCCCATCTCCTACCGCCGCCTCGTGGAGCGCCGCGAGGTGACCCCCGAGTTCAAGGCCGAGGTGGTGCGCGGCGCGATCGTCGCCCTGCGCGCCACCGCCGGCGAGCCGGCGTCGCGGCGCAGCGCCTGAGCGCGGCGCCGAGCGCGGGCGCGCTCCTCGCCCTCAGTCCGGCAGGCAGGCCCGCACGTCGTCGAGGGTGGTCCGGGGGTTGGTGATGCACATCCGCAGCACGGTCTCGCCCCGCCACGCCGTCGGCACCACGAAGCCCACCTGGTCGTCGAGCAGCCGGGCGCTCCAGCGCTCGTAGTCGGGCCGGGCCCAGCCACGGCGCCGGAACACGAGCACCGACAGCTCGGGCTCCACCACGAGCTCGAGGTGGTCGCACGACCCGATGAGCGCGGCGGCCTCCTCGGTGGTGCGGAGGGTGGCGTCGACCGCATCGCGGTAGGCGTCGGTGCCGTAGACGGCGAGCGAGAACCACGTCGGCAGGCCGCGCGCCCGGCGCGAGAGGTGCGGCGCGTAGTCGCTCGGCGACCAGTCGTCGGTCTCGGTGAGCACGTCGAGGTAGCTCGCGTGCTGGGTGAAGGTGCGGCGGGCCAGCTGCGGGTCGCGGTAGAGGATCGCTGCGCAGTCGTAGGGCGAGAAGAGCCACTTGTGCGGGTCGATCGTCATCGAGTCGGCCCGGTCGATGCCGGCGAAGAGGTGGCGGCGGGTGGTGGAGCACAGCGCCGCGCCCCCGTAGGCCGCGTCCACGTGGAACCAGGCGCCCAGCTCGGCCGCCACGTCGGCGGCGGCGGCGAGGTCGTCGACCGTGCCGACGTTGGTGAGCCCGGCGGTGGCGACCACCGCGCACACCGAGGCCCGCTGGTCGGCGGCGAGCCCCTCGATCGCGTTCCGCAGGCCCGCCGCGGTGATCCGGTCGCGCTCGTCGACCTCGACGAGCGCCGTGCGCAGGTCGAGCAGCTCGCACGCGGACGCGTTCGACGAGTGGGCCCCACCCGACAGCAGGACCGTGGGGCGACGGTCAGCTCGCGCCGGATCAGCGTCGCGCCACACCCGGCGGGCGACGGCCAGCGCCGAGAGGTTGGCGATCGAGCCGCCCGACACGAAGGTGCCCCCCGCACCGGGCGGGAGCTCCGCCAGGTCGGCGAGCCAGCGCAGGGCCTGGTTCTCGGCGTAGACGGCGCCGGCGCCCTCGAGCCACGACCCGCCGTAGATGCTCGACGCCGAGACGATGACGTCGAAGAGCGAGGCCGCCTCGGTGGGCGCGCAGGGCACGAACGACAGGTAGCGGGGGTGGTCGATCGACAGGCAGGCCGGGCTGAGCACGTCGACGAACAGACGCAGCGCCTCGGCCCCGCCGAGCCCGTCGGGGGTGATGGTCTGGCCCGCCAGCTGGCCGAGCTGCTCGGGCGTGAGCGGTCGGTCGAGCGGGGGCGGGTCCATGGCCATGCGCTCGGCCGCGTACTGGAACACCAGCGCCATGAGCGCCTTGGCGTCGTCGTCGTGCTCGTGCACGCCGCACCTCCGGGGGGTGGAGGAGCGCGACCCTACCGGGGTCGGCGGCTACCGGTGCGGGCTCGGCACCGGCTGGGTCAGCGGGTGCTGGAAGAGGGCGGCGCGCAGCACCGCCTCCTCGCCCTTGGTCATCCACACCGGCTCGGACCCGACCATCACCTTCAGGCGACCGAGCGAGGTCTCCGTGGGTTGCACGTAGCCGAGCGCCATGGTCGAGAGGAGCTTCGCCGGCCGACCGTTCCACAACGAGCGGTGGGTGAGGGCGATCCCCTGCTGGGCGACGACCACGCCGCGGGGCGGGCTGAGGAGGTGCTGGACCACGAGCACGAGCAGCACCCCCGGGAGCACGACCGTCCCGGTCAGGGCGTAGAGGAGCCCCGAGCCGACGGCCGCGGTGGCGAGCATGGCGGCGACGACGAGGGTGGGCTGCACCCCCGATCGGCCGATCGCGTACCCGATGATCTGCGCGTCGGGGATGAGCTCCTGCGCGGCCGCCATGCTCTTGCGCCGGTTCCGATCGCTGATCGCCATGTCCGCCTCCGTTGGGGTCTCCCCAGATCGTCGGCCCGACGGACCGGAACTGAAGGGTGCCCCCGGCGGGCGAGCCGCCGTCAGCCGCCGATGCGCGCCGCGTAGCCGGGCGAGTCGAGCAGCTCGAGGACGAGGGTGCGATGGGGCGTCCCCGCCTTCTGGCGGTCGACCCACGCGGTGACCTCGCCGCTCGTGGGCGCCCGCCCGAGCAGGAAGATCGACGCCACCGAGACGTCGGTGATCTCGGCCTGCTTGCGCCGGTACTCGCTCGACTCGGAGAAGCCGACCATGACCTGGCCGCGGCTCTTGCGGCGCAGGTCGAGCTGGCGGGTCCAGTAGTCGACGCCACCCGGATCGGCGTTGCGGCCCATCACGTCGGTGTAGATGCGCGTCACGAACTGGCGGTTGGTGAGCGTCCCGTACTTGCGGAGGAACTCGCTGCTGCTCGCGAAGTGGTCGGCCATGCGGGTGATGGTCCACGTTCCGGCGCGCTTGCGGCTGACCCAGAACCTCAGGCCGCCGGCGTCGGGGGTGCGCTGGAGGAAGGCGCGGTAGAGGCGCACGGTGGGGTCGACCACGTCGGTCCCGTCGCTCCCCCGACGGGCCGACTCCACGAGGTCGGCGCGGTCGGCCGTGCCGTTGGCGAGCGCGGCCGCCCACAGCGAGCGCTCGCCCGACGACGGTGCCCGGCCGAGCAGGTCGAGGTAGGTCTGGTCGACGAACGCGCTCCAGGTGCCGAAGGGGGCGAGCCGGTCGGGGATCCGCCAGGTGCGGGTCTCGCGCAGGAGGTCGTAGGGATCGGCGCGCACGGCCGCGGTGGTGTCGCGCACGGTCGCCACCACCTCGTGCTTGCCCGACCCGATCGACGACCACGGCACGCTCACGCTGGTGGCGCTGCCGGCGGCGGTGCCGTCGACCGTCCACGCCCGCACGAGGGCGTGGGTCCGCGGCGCCATCGGCACGACCGACGCGGTGAGCGAGCCGCTCGTCTGGCGGGCGATCACCGAACCCGCCGGGCTCGCCGAGTCGATCGGGCCGACGCGGGCGTACATCTGCTCGATCAGCGCCTCGGTGTTGACCTGGTCCCAGGGCGATCCGAGCGAGCGCATCTTCGAGTCGTAGGTGGGCCGGTAGGCGCCGGTGTCGCAGTAGGCGGCGCCGGCGTAGGCCCCGGGCACGCTCGGCGTCGAGCCGCCGGTGGGGACGGGCGTGGCGCCCGCGATCCAGTGCTTCCACGGGATCTTCGTGCGGTTCGTCTCCGAGGTGACGTTCACGCCGTAGGCCGGCAGCACGCAGCTCGGGTCGTCGACGTTGCCCGAGTACTCATCCGCGAGGCCGCCGAAGCTGTGGCCGATCTCGTGGAGGGCGAGCTCGACCGCGTCGGGGTGCAGCGAGGCCACCGCGTACTGGCCGCCCGAGCCGCCGTAGGTGGTGTCGTTCACCAGGACCAGCACGATGTCGCGCTGCGCCGCCGGGAGGGCGGCGCTGACCGCCGCGGTGACCTTGGCGTCGTCGACGCAGATCAGCCGGTCGATGTCGTAGCAGCCGTACTCGGCGCCGAGGGCGGTGTCGCGGTAGGTGGGCGGGGTGCGCTCGAGGTGGTCGGCGCCGCTCTGGTTCGACACCACCCGCACCTGGTTCACGCGGAAGTAGGCGGCGTACTCGGCGTAGGGGTCCTCGGCGAAGAACCCGGTCATCACCGTGTCCACGTCGCTCGAGAACTTGGCCTGCTGGGCCGCGGTGTAGCCGTCGCCCAGCACCGCGATGTCGATGCGGTTGTCGCCGATGGCCGAGGTGGTGGCGTCGGGCGCCTCGGCGCCCGACGCGAGGTCGGCGGGCAGGGCGACCGAGCCCAGCGCCACGGCGCCACCGTCGGCGGCCGTCTCGAGCACCTCGAGCTCGGCGATGCCGAGGCCGGTGGGCGCCGCGACGGAGAGCCGGACGTCGGGGTCGACGACGGTGGTGCCGTGGAGGTGGCCGTCGTCGTCGGGCGCCTCGAGGCGGCGGAGCCGGGGATCGGCCACGGAGGTCCGCCACCGCTCGGCGCCGTCGAGCCCGCGGCCCACCACCACGAGCTGCTGCGAGTTGGGCTCACCGCCTCGGGAGCGAGGCGCGGCACCCGCCGCCACCTCGGCGTCCACGAGGGCCACGGCGTCGCCCCGGGCTCGGGTCGACGAGGCGGCCAGCTCGAGCGAGACGTCGAGGTGCGTTGCCGTGGCCGTCGGCCCGACGGCCTCCGAAGACGGCTCGCCCGACGCGCCCGACGGCGTCGTCAGCAAGGCGGCGAGGCAGGCGACCACCGCCGCGCCGCCCAGGAACCGTCGAACCCTCTGTGAACCCCGCACCGCAGCCCTCCTCGCCCAAGGGTGCGAGGGTACCTGCCGGTCAGCGGCGTCGACCGAGCGAACGATCGGGGCCGGCATCGGCGTGGGTGATGCGGGCCCGGCCATCGCGCTTGGACCGGTACAGGGCGGCGTCGGCCCGCTCCAGCGCCTCGGCCAGGTCGGCCCGATCCGGCTCGGCGGCCGGCCGGTAGGTGGCCAGGCCGGCCGAGAAGGTCTGCCCGGCGGGCATCGCCGCCTGGAGCCGGCCGAGCACCAGCTCCGCGGTGGCGGCGTCGGTGCCGGGGAGGAGGAGGGCGAACTCCTCGCCGCCCCATCGCACGAGGAGGTCGTCGTCGCGCACGACCCCACGCCACGCCTCGGCCGACGCGACGAGCAGCTGGTCGCCTCGGTCGTGGCCGTGCTCGTCGTTGTAGGCCTTGAAGCGGTCGAGGTCGAGCATCGCCACCGTGGTGGGCCGGGTGAGGTCGACCAGCGCGGCGGCCAGGGCCAACTGCTCCCACCCGCGACGGTTGTGCAACCCGGTCAGCGGATCGTGGGTGGCCAGTCGGGCCACCTGCTCGAGCAGGTCGGTGCGCTCGCGGCTCAAGCGGTTGACCGTGAGCCCGACGCCGAGGGCCGTGACGGCGAAGAGGATCAGCGACCGCCACTGGGCCGCCAGGCTGACCGGCGAGTCGAGCAGCAGCAGGCCGGCCAGGTTCGTGGTGGTCACCGCCGCGATCGAGGCGAACAGCACCGGAGGCCGCCGGTGCAGGGCCTGCCACACGACCGGCAGGAGCAGCAGGGAGGTGTAGCCGGCGCTGGTGCCCGAGCCGCTGGCGGCCCGGAGCAGGTGGACGATCAGCCCCACCGCCACCACCGGCGCGAGCGTCCACCAGTCCGAGGCCCGGGGCCAGGGGACGAGGAGGACGGCCGTCCCGACCGCGATGGTCAGCAGCCCGGCGGCGATGAGCGCTGGGCGATCGCCGTGCCCGGGCGCGGAGAGGAGCGACAGCGCGAGCGCCAGCGCGAACGTGGCCAGGAACGGCCACACCTGGCGCAGCCGGCCGCGCGGCGACGTCGGCGTGAGGGCCAGGGCGGGGGGCATCGGGTCCCATCGGCCGCCGACCAGCTCCTCGACAGGGGAACGCGCCCCCACCTGGCCACCGGTGGACGAGACGTGGAGCCGATCGGAATCGAACCGACGACATCCGCCTTGCAAAGGCGGCGCTCTGCCAACTGAGCTACGGCCCCTCGACCCCGGAGGGCCTGGAGGGGCGATCCTACGCGACGGGCTCGCCGAGCCACCCGCTCGGACGGCCGATCGCGGCGGGGCGCGGTCGACCCACCACGGGGCGCGAGAGGATCGGCCCCCCGGGCGGCCGTTCCCCACGACGCGCGGCGCGATGAGCGCGCAGGGCGAACCTGACGTAACGTGGTGGCGGGCACACAACCTGGAGGGACGCATGGTGGACCGTTCGGTCGATCCGGCGAAGGCCGACGACGTCATCATCGACATCACCGACGCCGCGCTGGCGCGCCAGGCGCTCTACGACTTCCTGGTCAGCACCAGCCCCACCGGCGAGCTGGTCATCGACCTGCGCGACGACGTCCTCGACAAGCTCGTGGACCTCGCCCCCACCGGCCGCTCGCTGCCCGACACCCCCACCGCCAGCGGCCGGCCGCCGGACCTGCAGTCGGGCCTGCGCCTCGCCACCATCGAGGACGGCCCCCAGTGGGACAAGGCGGAGCACTTCGTCTACGACACCTACCTGGCCTTGGGCTACACCGACGAGAGCGCCGACGAGCAGGTCGAGGAGCTCAAGGCGTACCGCTCGCTCTCGCGCTTCCACTGCGCGGTGGACGAGGACGACAACATCGTCGGCTCCCTCCGGGTGATCTTGGGCGAGTACCACCAGCTCCCGGTCGGCCAGTTCCCCCGCATCGACTTCAGCGACGAGGAGCCGATGTGCCACATGTCGTCGATCGTCGTCGACCCGGCGGCCCGCTCCACCGGCGTCATCGAGCACCTCTACCGCGAGGGCTGGGCCGACGGCCTGCGCTGGGGCGCCCGCACCATCACCGGGCTGAGCGAGAAGTGGATGCTCGACGGCTTCCGCAAGGTGTACTGCATGCCCTTCGTGCCCTGCGGCCTGCCCGAGTGGTACATGGGCGGCGAGGTCATCCCGATCGCCATGTCCACCTCGCCCGAGGCCATGGCCGAGGTGGCCCGGACCAACCCCGAGTTCTGGTGGTGGAACATCGAGACCCTCACCGCCGAGGAGATCGAGCGCCACGGCTTCGCCGCGCTGACGAAGGACGCGCTCCTCAGGAGCTGACGGGGTCCACCACCGCACCCGGCGCCTCGGCCCCGGCGTGGTGGTCGGCCCGCCCGCTGCGCACCTTGCGCACCGTGCTCCACACGGCGTTGCCGCCGAACAGCAGGATCAGCACGCCGAGCACCGTCCACACGGCGGGCGGGAACTCGGCGTCGCGCCCCGACCACATCACGTAGAGGTAGGGCGCGAGGAACGAGGCGACCGCGACCAGGCCCCACCCCATCGACCTCGAGGGCTCGCGATCGATCATCGACGTGACCACCTTGGCGGTGCCGATGGCGTACGGGACGGCGGTGATCAGGTCGATGAACCCGAACACCCAGATGTTGAGGCCGTAGTCGCCGAGGGCTTCCTTGGCCACCACCACCCGACCGATGGTGAAGGCGACGATGATCACCACCCACGACCACGTGAGGTAGGTGCGCAGGCCCGGCTTCGTGCGCTCGGTGACGGGCTCGGCCGTCGTCGCCGCCTCGGGTCCGCCGCTGCCCCCCTCCTGATCGGCGTTCCTCGCCACGGTGGAAGCCCCCTCGCTTCGTTCCAGCACAACGGATGGTAGTCGCAGCGTGGTGGGCTCACCACGCGATGCGTCGCCCGAACGGGGGAGCGGGACCGGAGCCGCGTTCCTCACCACTTGGTGCGCGATCCTCTACTTCGGCTGGTCCCCGCCGACACGTTAGGCAGCATGCGCACTCGATCCTGGATGGTCCTCCTCGTGGCGGGGTTCGCCGCGAGCACGGTGGCTGCCGTCGTCGGCCCCACCGCGCAGCTGGCCGTCGCGCTCCCGATCGGGTTCGGCGCCATCACCCTCGGACTGGTCACGGCGCACCGGATGGGCGGTCGCGCCGGCTCCACCTGGCGCCTCTTCGCCCTCGGCGGCGCCGGCTGCATCATCGGCAGCATCGTCTCGGCGATCATGGAGGGGCTCGGCTTCGTGCTGTTCCCCGGCCCGTCGCACCTCATCTACGCGTTCGGCTACAGCACGCTCATCTACGCCACCTACCGGATGGGCAGCATCCGCTCGTCGGGCCGCAACCTCGCCGCCCACCTCGACGGGCTGATCATGGCGGTGGGCGCCTCCACGGTGGTGTGGTCGTTGGTGCTGTGGCCGTACATGACCCGCACCGACCACCCCATCAACGAGCAGCTGGTCAACGTCACCTTCTCGGTGCTCACCATCTTGCTGCTGGCCAGCACCACCCGCCTCGCTGTGGGCCCCGGCGTGCGCAGCACGGCCTACTACCTGCTGGCCCTCGCCGTGGCCGGCGTGTTCGCCACCGACGTGGGCGCCACGCTCGCCTCGATCGACGGGCGCCGCTCGGCCATCTCGCTGATGCTGACGCCGTTCATCTACACGCTCTACGCGGTGGTCACCATCCACCCCGAGATGCCCAAGCTGTTCGAGCCGCCGAGCGAACGGGTCCTCCACCTCACCCAGAAGCGCATCATCCTGCTCGGCGCCGGCCTGATCGTCGTGCCGGCCCTGATGGTGTGGAGCGACACCGTCCACCACGACATCGACCTGCGGATCCTGGCCCTCGGCTCGATCCTCATGTCGCTCGTCGTCCTCGCCCGCTTCCGCCTGCTGGTGAAGGCGCAGGAGCAGGCGGTGCAGATCCAGCAGATCCAGCGCCAGGCCAACGCCGACCTCGCCGCCGCGTCGAGCCGCCACGCCATGCACCGCGCCACGCTGCGGGCCGT
Organism: Acidimicrobiales bacterium; assembly: GCA_020439525.1. Lineage (GTDB taxonomy): Bacteria > Actinomycetota > Acidimicrobiia > Acidimicrobiales > Iamiaceae > Aquihabitans. The sequence continues at coordinate 10,277 of JAGQSL010000134.1, forward strand.
CGTGCGGCTCGCCGGCGACATGCCCGACCTGCGCGTGTCGATCGCCCAGGTGGCCGGCCGGTCCCTGCGCATCCTCGACGCCATCGGCCTCGAGGCCGAGGCGGCGGTGGGGTCGTCGATCTCGATGGAGCACATCCCCGACCCGCTGGTCGACGGCCTGGCCAGCCTCAGCCTCGCGGTGGCCGAGCGGGTCCCGCCCATCGACCTCAGCGCGTCGGCATCGGGCGGCGAGCACGCCTGCGTGCTGCTCGCGCCGCTCCGCTCCCAGAACGACGTCAGCGGCGCGCTGATCGTGACGTCGGCCCGCCCCCCGAGCGTGGAGCTGTGCGACTCGGTGCAGGGCTTGGCGTCCACCGTCTCGCTCGCCCTCGAGAGCGCCGTGCTCACCGAGAACCTGCTGCGCCGCCGCAGTGAGCGCCGCTTCCGCGCCTTGGTCGAGAACAGCTCCGACATCGTGCTGGTGGTCGACGGCGAGCGCCAGATCACCTTCGCCAGCCCGGCGGCCCATCGCCTCCTCGGCCTCAGCGAGAAGGCGATGCTCGGCAGCCATCCGGCCCGCTGGGTGCACCCCGACGACTGGCCCGTGCTCGCCCGGGTCCTCGAACGGGCCACGCCGAGCCACGAGGAGACCGACTCGGTCGAGGTCCGGATCCGCCACGTCGACGGCAGCCACCGCTGGTTCGAGATCCGCACGCGCGACCTCGAGCACGACCCCGAGATCCAGGGCCTGGTGGTCACGGCGCGCGAGGTCAGCGACCGCAAGGCCACCGAGCTGCGCCTGGCCGAGAGCGAGGCCCGGTTCCGCGCCCTCGTCCAGAGCTCGTCCGATGTGGTGGCCGTGGTCGGCGAGACCGGCTGCTTCACCTACGTGAGCCCGGCGGTCCTGGAGATGCTCGGCTACACGGTGGAGGAGCTCGAGGGCACGCCGGCCATGGCGCTGGTGGCCAACGAGGACGTCGCCCACTTCCAGGCCTCGTACCCCGAGCTGAACGGCCAGCGCCTCCCGCTCGGCGACCTCACCACCCGGCGGATCGAGACCCAGCTCACCCACCGCTCGGGCGAGCTGCGAACGGTCGACGTCACCGTGACCGACATGCGCGGCGACCCGGCCGTCGGCGGCATCGTGCTCAACGCGCGCGACATCACGGTCCGCAAGGCCCTCGAGGCCGACCTGCGGTTCCAGGCCCTCCACGACACCCTGACGGGCCTGGCCAACCGCACGATGTTCACCCAGCAGACGGCCGCCGCACTGCGCACCACGTCGGACCTCGAGTCGGTCGGCGCCCTGTTCATCGACCTCGACGACTTCAAGACGGTGAACGACTCGCTCGGCCACGCCGTGGGCGACCAGCTGCTCCAGGAGGTGTCGGCCCGACTGATCACCTCGCTGTCGGCCGAAGACCTCGCCGCCCGCCTCGGGGGCGACGAGTTCGCCGTGCTGGTGGTCGACGCCACCGACCAGGCCGGCGTGGTGGCCCTCGCCGAGCGGGTCCTCGACCTGATCGCCCAGCCCTACCGCATCCAGGGGCGCGACATCCGGGTCACGGCGTCGATCGGCATCGCCTTCGCCGACGAGGACGGCGTGGACGCCGAGGTGCTGCTGCGCTCGGCCGACGTCGCCATGTACCTCGCCAAGGACCGGGGCAAGAACCGCTACGCCGTGTTCGAGGCCCACATGCACACGAGCGTCTTCGAGCGCCTCGAGCTCAAGGCCGACCTGGTCCGCGCCATCGACGACGGCCAGCTGCGCTGCTACTACCAGCCGATCGTGTCGCTCCAGACCGGCCGGATCACCGGCGTGGAGGCCCTGGTCCGCTGGGAGCACCCCACCCGCGGCTTCCTCTCCCCCGACGCGTTCATCCCGCTCGCCGAAGACACCGGGCTGGTCGTGCCGCTCGGCCGCTGGGTGATGCGCGAGGCCTGCCAGCAGCTGCGCGCCTGGCAGCTGCGCCTCCCCTCTCGGTCCACCCTGACCATGAGCATCAACCTGTCCGTGCGGCAGCTGATGCACGAGCAGATCATCGACGAGGTCCGCGCCGCGGTCGAAGACGCCGGGCTCGACCCGTCGACGGTCACGATGGAGATCACCGAGACCACCCTCATGCACGACACCGAGATGACCCGCGAGCGCCTCGCCGAGCTCCGCAACATCGGCGTCTCGCTCGCGGTCGACGACTTCGGCACCGGGTACTCCTCGCTCCAGTACGTGCAGCGCTTCCCGATCGACGTCATCAAGATCGACCGCAGCTTCGTCACCGGCCTCGGCACCAACCCCGGCGACGGGGCCGTCGTCCAGTCGATGATCGAGTTGAGCCAGCGCCTCGGCGTGCACACCGTGGCCGAGGGCATCGACCGGCCCGAGCAGGTCACCCTGCTGCAGTCGCTCGGCGCCGACCTGGGCCAGGGCTACCTGTTCTCCAAGCCGGTGCCGGCCGAGCAGATCACCGCCCTGCTCGACAGCAGCCCCCACGAGAACCCCCGCTTCTTGTTGCACTGACGCGCGACGCGTCGGGCCCGGCCGCTGGCATCCTCGTGCGATGGCACGTGGGGATGGTGACCGGGGACGAGCGCGAGCGAAGCTGCACCAGGCCGAGCCGCAGGCCGTCACGTTCGTCGAGCTGTTCTTCGACCTGGTGTTCGTGTTCGCGGTCACCCAGCTGACCGCCACCACCGCGGAGCACCTCGACGCACCCGGGGTGGGTCGCTCGCTCGTGGTGTTCTGGCTCGTCTGGTGGGCGTGGACGCAGTTCACGTGGACGCTCAACCCGGCCGACACCGAGCACCCCCTGGTGCGGGCGTGGACGCTGGCCGCGGCCGGCGTCGCGCTGGTCATGGCGGCGTCGGTGCCGCGCGCCTTCGACGACCAGGCGCTGTGGTTCGCCCTGCCGTACCTCGCCATCCGGGGCATCGGCCTCGCCCTGCAGGTGCGGGTCGGGCTCGAGGCCGCCGAGGGCCCGAGCATCTCGTTGCGGTGGGTGTGGGCATCGCTCGTGGGGCTGGGCCTCGTCCTCGCCGGCGCCCTCGTCGGCCCCGACGCCCGGCCCTGGGTGTGGCTCGCGGCGATCGTGGCCGACCTGCTCGCCGCCAGCGTGGGGGCCACCTCCGACGAGTGGGACCTGGCGCCGGGGCACTTCAGCGAGCGCCACGGCCTCTTCGTGATCATCGCCCTCGGCGAGTCGCTCATCCTCGCGGCGAGCGCCATCGCCGGCCAGGACCGCAGCGGCCACCTCGTCGCCACCGCCGGCGCCGCGATCCTGGTGGCCTGCCTGCTGTGGTGGACCTACTTCGGCTGGCTCAAGGAGGCGCTCGAGGAGGGGTTCGCCGCGTCGTCCACCGCCGAGCGCGGGCCGATGGCGCGCGACGCCTACTCGTTCCTGCACTTCCCGCTCATCGGCGGGATCATCGCCTTCGCCGTGGCCGTCGAGGAGGTGATGGTCCATCCCGACGAGCCGGCGAGCGCCCAGGTCATCGCCGCCCTCGCCGTCGGCGTCGGGCTCTTCGTCGGCTGCTCGGCCGCCAGCCACCGGCGGATCACGGGCACCCTGCTCACCCCCCGGCTCGCCATCGCCGCCGCCACCCTCGTCGCCATCGTGGCGCTCGGCGGGCTGGTGCCGGTGTGGCCTCTCCTGGCCGCCGCGGTCGGGCTGCTCGCCATCGTGGTCGTGGAGGAGCGCAGCCACCGCCCGAACCGGGCCGCCGTGACCTTCGAGTAGCGGGCCGCCGAGGCCGATGGCGCCCCCGGCCCGGCGGACCCGCCGGGTAGCGTCGCTCCGTGGCCGATGCTCCCGCCTTCGTCTCCCGGCTCGTCCGGCTGCCCCTGCTCGACGCAGACGGCGACCCGGTCGGCCGGGTGGTCGACGTGGTGCTCGTGCCCTCCGGCGCCCGGTTCCGGGTGCTGGGGCTGGTGGCCAACATCGAGCGGCGCCAGATCTTCATCAACGTGAACCGGGTGGCCTCCATCGAGCCCGAAGGGGTTCGGATGTCGGGCGGCACCGTGAGCGTCCGCTCGTTCCACCGGCGCCCCGGCGAGCAGCTCGCCGTGCGCGACCTCTTCGACACCAGGATCGACGATGAGCACCTGATCGACCTGGCCATCGCCCCCGACGACGACCGGGCGTCGTGGCACGTCGTGCTCGCCGCCCTCGGGCGCCGTGGCCCGCTGCGGCGCCGGGCCCCCAGCGTCGTGCCGTGGGAGCGCGTGGCCTCCGCGTTCGCCAGCACGCCCGAGATGGAGGAGGTCGCCGAGCTGCGCGACCTGCACCCCACCGACGTGGTCGACCGGCTGCAGTCGCTGCCGCTCGCCCGCCGCCAGCAGGTGGTGGCCATGCTCGCCGACGACCAGGTGGCCGATCTGCTCGAGGAGATGCCCGAGGAGGAGGCGGTCCGGCTCATCGAGACGCTCGACCTCGAGCGGGCCGCCCACATCCTCGAGGAGATGGAGCCCGACGACGCCGTCGACCTGCTGGCCGACCTCCCCGAGGACGAGCGCGCTGCGCTGCTCCAGGAGATGCGGCCCGAGGAGTCGATCCCGCTGCGCCGCCTGCTGGCCTACGACGAGAACACGGCCGGCGGCCTCATGACGCCCGAGCCGGTGGTGCTCGCCCACACCACGAGCGTCGCCGAGGCGCTGGCCACCGTGCGCGAGCGCGAGATCCCCGCCGAGCTCGCCGCCCAGGTGTTCGTCGTGCAGCCGCCCATCTCCACGCCCACCGGCCGCTTCGTCGGCGTCGTGGGGTTCCAGCGCCTGCTGCGAGAGCAGCCCGCCACCCTCCTCGAGGAGTGCGTGGCCGACTCCACCGAACCGGTCGCGCCCGACCTGCCGCTGCGCGACGTGGCCGAGCGCCTCGCGTCCTACGACCTCCTCGCCCTGCCCGTGTGCGACCACGCCGGGCGCCTGGTGGGCGCGGTCACCGTGGACGACGTGCTCGACCACGTCCTGCCCTCGGGCTGGCGGCGGCGCCGGGTGCGGCCGTGACCGCCCGACGCGCCAGGCGCGCCCTGACCGGGGCCGTCGTGGTGGCCACGCTCCTCCTCGGCGGCTGCGCGGCGAGCGGCGACCAGGGCGAGACGAGCCCGACCACCACGACCACCGCGGGGTCGACCACCTCGGACGACCCGAGCCTCGCCGGCGCCACGATCGCCTGGGAGGAGTGCGGCGGCGGCTTCGAGTGCGGGACCCTCGCCGTACCCCTCGACTACGAGGAGCCCGGCGGCGCCACGATCGAGCTCGGCGTCACCCGCCACCGAGCGGAAGACCCCTCGACGCGGATCGGCGCCCTGCTCGTGAACCCCGGCGGCCCGGGCGCCTCGGCCATCGAGCTCGCGCGCTCCCTGCCCCGCGGCGGCGAGCTGGGCGACCGGTTCGACATCGTGGGCTTCGACCCGAGGGGCGTGGGCGAGAGCTCCGCGCTCGACTGCCACTCGCACCTCCAGGAGATCTACGACGCCGACCCCACGATCGACTCTGACGCCGACCGCACCGAGCTCCTCGACACCTCGCAGGCGTTCGTCGACGAGTGCGAGGCCGCCTACGGCGACGAGCTGCCGTTCCTCGGCACCACCAACGTGGCCCGCGACATGGACGAGGTCCGCAAGGCGCTCGGCGAGGAGCAGATCAGCTACCTCGGCTACTCGTACGGCACGTCGCTCGGCCAGGAGTACGCCCGCCTGTTCCCCACCCGGGTGCGGGCGATGATCCTCGACGGCGTGGTCGACCACGAGCCCGACGGGCTCACCACCGCCGAGCAGCAGGCGGCCGGCTTCGAGACCGCGTTCGACTCCTACGTGGCGCACTGCGAGGAGGACGGCTGCGGGTTCGGCGACCAGCGCGCCGACGCGGTGGTGGACGAGGTGATCGCCGCCGCCGAGGAGGCCCCGATCCCCGCGCCCGACGCCGACCGCCCGGCCTCGCCGGGCGTGGTCTCGGTGGCGCTGGCCCAAGCGCTGTACTCGGAGTTCCTGTGGGGTCAGCTGTCGAACGCCCTGCGCGATGCGCAGGATGGCGACGGCTCTGGTCTCGTCGACCTCGCCGACCAGTACCTCGGGCGCGGCGATGACGGCGAGTACGAGGGCGGCTTCGAGATCTACTTCGCGGTGTCGTGCCTGGACGACACCTGGCCGAAGGACCCGCAGGACATCATCGACGCCTCGAACGCGGCGGAGGCGGAGACGCCTCGCTTCGGCGGCGCGATCGTCACCGACTACGTCCGCTGCGCCCTCTGGCCCGCCGAGCAGCAGCCCCTCGACCCGGTGCCCGCCGACACCGAGGGCCTCCCGCCGATCCTCGTCATCAGCACCACCAACGATCCCGCCACGCCCTACGAGAACGGGGTGCACGTCGCCCAGCAGATCCCCGGGGCGGTGCTGCTCACCAACGAGGGCGAGGGCCACACCATCGCGCTGCAGGGCAAGCCGTGCGTGGACGACGCGGCGATGGCCTACCTCACCGAACTCGAGGTGCCCGACGAGGGGACCACCTGCTCGGCCTGAGCGTCGAGCCATCCTCACGTTCCGTGCTGAAATTCTCTATTGCCGCGCAACGTGAGATGAGCGTAGGGTCCCCTCGAGCGGGGAGCGGCGACGTGGGCGAACGAGAACTGAGCGAGCGGGTGGACGCGCATCGGCGTCCGTACGAGACGCACTGGCAGATGAACCCGCGCACGCGGGCCGTGCTCGATGAGGCGCTCGACGCCGCCATGGCCGCTCGCGGCGGACGGCCGCCGAGCGTCGTGCTCGACGTGGGGTGCGGACGCCAGAGCAACGTGGTGTTCCCCGGTGCCGAGCTCGTGGTCGGCACCGACATCGACGGTGAGGGCCTCGCCGGCAACCGCACCGTGGACATCGCCATCGCGGGCGACATCGTGGCCACCGACCTCCCGGAGCGCAGCGTCGACGCGATCGCCTGCATCTACGTGCTCGAGCACGTGCGCCACCCGGACCTGGTCCTCGCCAAGTTCGCCCGGGCCCTCCGACCTGGTGGGGTGCTGGTGGTGGCCGTGCCCAACGTCGCCGCGCCGAAGGCGAAGATCACCCGCTGGACCCCGCTCTCGTTCCACACCTTCGTGTACCGCCGGCTGCTCGGTCGCAACGACCCCAACACCGGCCTGCCGTTCGCGACCGTGCTCGATCCCTCGATCCGGCCGGATCGGATCGAGGAGCTGGCCCGAGACATCGGCCTGCGGGTGCTCCTGCGGCGCGACTTCGAGGACAACAAGCAGCGCCAGCTCCGCCAGCGCATCCACCTCGACGGTCGCGCCTGGTCGCTCGTGCGGCGCGCCTGTCGGGGGCTGACCGGCGGGCGCGTCGACCCGGCCGACAGCGACGTGGTCTTCGCGCTCGAGCGCATCGCCGATCCGGCGCCGAGCGAGCTGGCGCGGGCGCTCGAGCCCGCCGCGGCCTAGCCGACGGTCTCGGCGAGGGCCCCGGCCACGAGGGGCTCGAGCACCAGCTCGGGCTGGTCGGCGGCGAGGCGGTCGAGCCAGTACACGGACTCGAACACGGCGATGAGCGTGCCGTCGCTGCGCCCGAGCACGTCGACGCCCCGCATGGCGCGCAGCGCCGACGCGCTGGCCGCGTCGGTGCGGCGCGCCACCGTGTAGCTGGTGGGGCTCAGCTCCACCGGCGCCCCGAACTCGGTCTCGAGCCGGTGCACCGCCACCTCGAACTGCATCGGGCCCAC
>JAGQSL010000134.1:17978-18167 GCA_020439525.1 Acidimicrobiales bacterium
GGTCGGGGTCGCGCAGCACCTGCACCACGCCCTCCTCGTCGAGCTGGGCGACGCCCTTGCGGAACTGCTTGAACTTCGACGTGTCGCGGACCCGGACCACCGAGAAGTGCTCGGGGGCGAAGCTCGGGATGCGGGGGAAGGCCACCCGCCGGTCGAGCCAGAGCGTGTCGCCCACGCGCACGTCGGTGG
>JAGQSL010000135.1:0-12330 GCA_020439525.1 Acidimicrobiales bacterium
ATGCGCTACGGCTACCCCGACGCCGGCACCAACCCCGAGCACCTCACGAGCCGCCGGGCCTACGACCTGGTGAGCCGGGAGTTCGGCGCCGGCGCCAACGGGCCGCTGCTCCTGGCGGTCGATGCCCACGGCGACGGCGGCGCCGTGGCCCGGGTGAGCGCGGCGGTGGCTGAGGCCGACGGCGTCGCCGCGGTGCTGCCGGCGGTGGCCGGCGACGACGGCGTGTCGGCCGTCCCGGTGATCCCGGCCTCCGGCCCGCAGGACGAGGCCACCGTCGAGCTCATCGACCACCTGCGCGACGACGTGGTCCCCGCGGCGGTCGCCGGCAGCGATGCCGAGGTCCACGTCGGCGGGCTGACCGCGTCGTACGTCGACGAGAGCGACTACATGGCGCCGCGGCTCCCAGCGTTCATCGCGGCGGTCGTGCTGCTGTCGTTCCTCCTGCTGCTCGTGGTGTTCCGCTCGGTGCTGGTCGCCCTCAAGGCGGCGCTCATGAACCTGCTCGCCATCGGCGCCGCCTACGGCGTCATGGCCCTCGCCCTCCAAGGCGGCTGGTTCGGCGGCCTGCTCGGCATCACCGAGTCGACGCCCGTGCCCGTGTGGGTTCCGGTCATCACCTTCGCCATGCTCTTCGGCCTGTCGATGGATTACGAGGTGTTCCTCCTCTCGCGCATCCGCGAGGAGTGGGTGCGCACCAAGGACAACGCGTCGGCCGTCGCCCACGGCATGGCCTCCACCGGCCGGGTGATCACCGCAGCGGCGGCGATCATGGTCACCGTCTTCGGCGCCTACGTCTTCGAGGACCAGGTGCTCATGAAGGTCGTGGGCCTCGGCCTGGCGACCGCGGTCCTCGTCGACGCCACCCTCGTGCGCATGGTGCTCGTGCCCTCGACCATGGAGCTGCTCGGCGACCGCAACTGGTGGCTGCCGGGCTGGCTCGAGCGGCGCCTCCCCGTGCTCGACCTCGAGGGCGAGCACCACGCGCCGGTGCCGGTGTCCGCACCTCAGGTCCCCGTCGAGCCGACACCCGTCGCCGCCTGATCCCCCCACCGTCCGAGCGCCCGGGTCCTACGATCCGGGCGCTCGGCGCGCCCGGCGCCAGGAGGGGGATACCCATGGCGAACCTCGGCGAGATCGTGCAGGTCGGCTACCTGACGGCCGACATCGAGGCGGCCATGGCCACCTGGGTCGAGCGCTCGGGTGTAGGCCCGTTCACCTGGTACCAGCACGTGCGCCTCGATGCGGTCCACGAGGGCGAGCCCACCTCGATCGAGATGGAGGTCGCCATCGCCTACCGCGGTGACGTGCAGATCGAGCTCATCCAGCAGACCAACGACGCGCCGTCGCCCTACCGCGAGTGCTTCCGTGACGGGCGGCTCGGCATGCACCACCTCGCGTTCGGGACCCGCGACATGGCCGCCTCCCTCGATGCGGTGCGCGCCGACGGCTTCGAGGTGGTGTGCACGATCGACGCGGCGATGGGTCGCTACGCGTACGTGCGCGACCCGGCGCTGCCCGAGGTGCTCTTCGAGCTGCTCGGCGCCGACGCCGGCATCGAGGCGATGTGGGCGCGCGACCGGGAGGCCGCCCGCACCTGGGACGGCGTCGACCCGATCCGACCCATCGACCTGGCCGGGCTCTGAGCTACCAGCGCGGGTCGGACGCCAGGAGGTCGCGCAGCTCGTCGAGGGGGACCGGCTTGGAGAAGAGGTAGCCCTGGGCGAGGTGGCAGCGCTTGCGCCGGAGCTCGTCGAGCTGGGCGTGGGTCTCGACGCCTTCGGCGCTGGTGCCGAGGTCGAGCGCCCCGGCCAGCGCGATGACGGCGTCGACGATCCGCCCCAGCCGCCGATCGGGGCCGTCAAGCGCACCAACGAACGACTGGTCGACCTTCACCCAGTCGACGGGGAGCCGCCCGAGGCGGGCCAGCGACGAGTGCCCGGTGCCGAAGTCGTCGATCGCCAGCTGCACGCCGAGCTCCTGGAGGCGGGCGAGCGCCTCGACCGGATGGTCGACCTCGACCAGAGCGCTCTCGGTGACCTCGAGCAGCAGCGAGCTGGGCGGCCAGCCGTGGCGCTCGAGCGCGGCGCCCACCATCTGGTCGAGGTCGGGCTCGGAGACCTGGCGGGCCGACACGTTCACCCCCAGGTGGAACGTCGCCGGGTCCACCACCTCGAGCGAGCTCAGCTCGCGCAGCGCCACGTCGAGCACGTGACGGCCCAGCTCGCCGATCGTGCCGATGTCCTCGGCGACGGCCACGAACTCGGCGGGAGAGAGCAGGCCCCGCTCCGGGTGCTGCCAGCGCACCAGCGCCTCGGCCCCCACGATGCTGCCCCGGTCCAGGTCGATGACCGGCTGGTAGTGCACGACCAGCTCGTCGCGAGCCACCGCCCGACGCAGGTCGTGCTCCACCTGCAGGCGGCGCAGGGCCGCGTCGCGCATCTGGGTGTCGAAGAGCACGAGCCGGTTCCGGCCCTCGTCCTTCGCGCGGTACATGGCCGCATCGGCGTCGCGCAGCCACTCGTCGCCCGCCGCGTGGTCGTCGGCCATGGCCAGGCCGATGCTGGCGGTGAGGTACACCTCCTTGCCGCCGGCGAGCACGAACGGCTCCTCCAGGGCGGCAGCCAGCTGCTCGGCCAGGCGCACTGGCTCCTCGGGCCCGGCGACCTCCTCGAGCAACACCACGAACTCGTCACCGCCGAAGCGCGCCACGGTGTCGGTGGGTGAGACGACGGCCCGGAGCCGATCGGCGAACGCCACCAGCAGCTGGTCGCCCACGTTGTGGCCGAGGCTGTCGTTGATCACCTTGAAGCGGTCGACGTCGCAGAAGAGCAGGGCCAGCGATGCGCCGGTGGCCTCGCGCCGGGCGAGGGCGTGGTCGGTGCGATCGAGCAGCAGCGCCCGGTTCGGCAGGCCGGTGAGCGCGTCGTGGAGGGCCTGGTGGGCGAGCTGCGACTCGTTGCGCTCCCGCTCGACCGCGATGGCCACGAGGCTGGCGGCCACATCGGCCACCTGGCGCTCGTGCGCGGTGGGCTCGACGGCCTCCTCGGCCAGGATCGACAGCGAGCCGACGGGACGGCCGCTCGAGATCGAGGCGATCGGGACCGACCAGGCGGAGCGGATCCCCTCGGCGGCCACGATCGCCCGCAGGCCCTCGTCGAGCTCGGCCATGCCCAGGTCGACGATCACGACCGGCGTCTCGGTGGCCATGGCCCGGTCGCAGAGGCTGCGGGCGGGGTCGCGCACCGGCTCGCGCACCCAGTCGCGCACCGACCTCGGCGCATCGCCGGCGCGCAGCTCGAGGCGGTCGCCCTCCAGCAGGTAGATCGAGGCGATGCCGCGCAGGCCGTTGCGGTGCATCAGCTCGATGCAGTCGCCGGCGATCTCCGTCGTGGGCGCGCCGCGAGCGACCCGCTCGAGCACGGCGGCCTGGCTCGACGCCAGGCGCTCGGCCTGGCGCAGCGCGGTGATGTTGCGGGTCGTGATCACCACCCCGCCCACCTCGGGGTCGTCGAGCAGGTTGACCCCGGTGATGGAGATGTCGTGCCACGACCCGTCGGCGGCGCGCATCCGGGACTCGCTCGACACCTCGACCCCCGGGCTGGCGAGCGAACGCTCCCAGTCGGCGAGGACACGGGGGAGGTCGTCGGGGTGGACGGCGTCGAACGGCAGCACGCCCTGCCAGAAGTCGGTGGGATAGCCGAGCACCCCGTTGACGGCACCGGTGGTGTAGAGGACCCGCAGCTCGCGGTCGACGAGCGTCACGGTGTCGCTGATGCTCGTGAGCAGGTTGCGGAACCAGCGCTCGGAGCCGCCGGCTCCCTGGTGCTCTGGCTCACCCGTCATCGCATCGTCTCTCCGCCCGTCCGTCGCACGGGCCACGGTCCTGGCCTCCTCGTCGGCACGGGGAGCGCCGCTTCAAGCTTCTCGCACCAGCGTCCGCTACGCCACCGGTACCCGGCCACGGGTCGTCGGGCCCGCCGCTAGCGTGGCGGGATGGCCGATCAGGCGACGTTCGCAGCGCAGGCGATGCCCCTCATGGACTCGCTGTACGCCGCGGCCATGCGCATGACCCGCAACCCGGCGGACGCCGAGGACCTCGTGCAGGAGACCTACCTCCGGGCCTACCGGGGCTTCGGGGGCTTCCAGGAGGGCACGAACCTCAAGGCGTGGCTCTACCGGATCCTGACCAACACCTACATCAACTCGTATCGGGCCAAGCAGCGCCGGCCCGACGAGACCGACCTCGGCGAGGTCGAGGACCTCTACCTCTACCGCCGCCTCGGCGGGCTCGAGGCCGCCCGGTCGGGCCGCAGCGCCGAAGACGAGCTGATGGACGCGTTCAGCGAGGCCGAGGTGAAGGCGGCGATCGAGGACCTGCCCGAGAACTTCCGCATGGCCGTGCTGCTCGCCGACGTCGAGGGGTTCTCCTACAAGGAGATCGCCGAGATCCTCGACATCCCGATCGGCACGGTGATGAGCCGGTTGCACCGGGGAAGAAAGGCCCTGCAGAAGGGGTTGTACGACTACGCCGTCACGCACGGGTTGGCCGACCGGCCCGATGCCGACACGCCGCCCGAGCCCGTCGCCTCCGGCACGGACCGCTGACCGAGGACCCGACCAGGAACGCCATGGCCGACTGCAACGAGACCCTGCGGGAGCTGTACCTCTACCTCGACGGTCAGCTCACCGACGAGGATCGGGACCACATCCAGCAGCACCTCGACGACTGCTCGCCCTGCCTCGAGGCGTTCGACTTCGAAGCCGAGCTCCGCCTGGTCGTCCGCAGCCGCTGCGTCGAGCAGGTGCCCGAGTCCCTCCGAGCCCGGATCGCACGGGCCCTCGAGCGCGAGGCGTGACCCCCCGACCGACTTTCGGACGCCCGTCCCGGCGCCTCTAGGATCACGAGCATGTTCGCAGAGCAGCACGTCTGGCACTTCTGGATCGCGGTCCCGCTCGCCGCCGGCGCCGTGTTGTTCGCGGTGGCCACCATCGTGGGCTACCTGCTGAAGGTCGTGAAGCCGAAGTACCCGTCGCGCGGCCAGCAGGCCTGACCTCGTGGCCTCGGTCGACTGGTCGCTGGCCGAGAAGGTCGCGGTCAAGGCGGCCGGGCGCGAGCCTTTCGCCGAGTCGTACCACTACGCCTCGCTCGCCCTCGACTTCGAGGAGCTGACCGCCCTCGCCGAGGAGCAGGTCGCCGCCGCCACCGGCCTGCGCAGCGCCGCCGGCGCCGCCCGCGCCCGCGTCACCGACCGCCAGGGCTGGGTCCGGGCCAACATCGCCTCGTTCCAGCGGCTGCTGCGCCCCCTCACCGACCGGCTCGAGCAGAACCTCAAGGCCAACCCCTTCGCCCCGGTGGCCACCCGCGTCGCCGGCGCCGAGATGGGGATGGTGCTCGGCTGGATGTCGAGCCGGGTGCTCGGCCAGTACGACCTGCTGGTGGTGGAGGACGAGGACCCCGACGACCAGGACATCGTGTACTACGTCGGGCCCAACGTCATCGGCCTCGAGAAGCGCTTCGCCTTCCCGCCGCGCGAGTTCCGCCACTGGCTGGCCCTCCACGAGGTGACCCACCGGGCGCAGTTCACCGGCATCCCGTGGATGCGCGAGCACTTCCTCGAGCTCGTGCAGGCCACCGTCGACAGCGTCGACCCCGACCCGAAGCGCCTGCTCGACGCCCTCGGCCGGGTGGCGGCCGACGTGCGCGGCGGGCGCAACCCGCTCGACGACGGCGGGATCATGGCCGTGCTCGCCTCGCCGGAGCAGCGGGTCGTGCTCGATCGGGTGGCCGGGCTGATGAGCCTGCTCGAGGGCCACGGCGACGTCACCATGGACCGCGCCGGGGCCGACCAGATCCCGAGCGCCGAGCGCTTCGGTGCCGTGCTCCGCCAGCGACGCGAGCAGGGCAACCCGGCGGCCAAGCTGCTCCAGAAGCTCATCGGGCTCGAGGCCAAGATGAAGCAGTACGAGCAGGGCGAGCGCTTCATCGAGGTGGTCGAGCGCGAGGGCGGCACCGAGCTGCTCGACCGGGCGTGGGTCGACCCGGGCAACCTGCCCACCATCGCCGAGATCCGCGACCCCGAGGCGTGGATCACCCGCATCGCCCCCACGGTGGCGGCCTGACGCCGCTCGCCGTCGACCGGGCGCTGGTCGCGCCGTTGCTCGAGCGCTGCGACCTCCCACCCCCCGGCACGCCGGTCGACTGCGCCGTCTCCGGCGGCGCCGACTCGCTCGCCCTGCTGGTGCTCGCCGTGGCCGCCGGGTGCCGGGCCACCGCCCACCACGTCGACCACGGCCTGCGCGACGGCTCGGCCGCGGAGGCCGACCTGGTCGCCGCGGTGGCCGACCGGCTCGGCGCCGGCTTCCGCTCGTGGCGGGTGGAGGTCGGCGAGGGCCCCGACCTCGAAGCCCGGGCCCGGGCCGCCCGCTACGCCGCCCTGCCGGAGGGGGTGCTCACCGGCCACACCGCCGACGACCGGGCCGAGACCGTGCTCCTGCACCTGCTGCGCGGCGCCGGACCCGCCGGCTCGGTGGGCATCGCCCGATCCCCCCGCCGGCCCCTCCTCGACCTTCGCCGCCACGAGACCGAGGCGCTCTGCGCCGCCCTCGACCTCGAGCCCTTCGACGACCCGTCGAACGCGGACCCGCGCTTCCGGCGCAACCGGGTCCGCCACGAGGTGCTGCCGCTGCTCACCGACGTCGCCGAGCGCGACCCGGTCCCGATCCTCGTGCGCCAGGCCGACCTGTTCGCCTCCGTGCTCGACGTGCTGGCCGAGGCGGCGGCGGGGCTCGACCCCACCGACGCCCGCGCGCTCGCCGCCGCCCCCCTCGCCATCGCCGGCGAGGCCGTGCGCACCTGGCTCCGCGCCGCGGGGGTGGGCGACGGCGACGTGGTCGACGGGGCTGCGGTCGAGCGGGTCCTCGCGGTCGCGCGGGGCGAGCGGGTGGCGACCGAGGTCGTGGGCGGGTGGCGCATCGCCCGCTCGTCCGGTCGCCTGTCCGTGTCGCCGCCGCGCCCGTGGCAGGATGCCGACCATGGCTGAGCACGCTGGCTCCTCGTTCGCCGACGACCCGCACCTGGGCCGGACCGTGGTGGGCGAGGCCGAGCTCCAGGCCCGCGTGGCCGAGCTCGGCGCCGAGATCACCGCCGACTACGCGGGCAAGGCGCCCCTGCTGGTGGGCGTGCTGAAGGGCGCCATCATGTTCATGGCCGACCTGGCCCGGCGGGTCGACCTGCCCGTCGAGTTCGACTTCATGGCCGTGTCGTCGTACGGCAACGCCACCCGATCGAGCGGCGTGGTGCGCATCGTCAAGGACCTCGACCTCGACCTCACCGGGCGCCACGTGCTCATCGTCGAGGACATCATCGACAGCGGGCTCACCCTGGCCTACCTCCGCCGGAACCTCCTGGCCCGCAACCCCTCGAGCGTCGAGGTCTGCGCCCTGCTCGTGCGCGAGGGGCTCCAGGCCAAGGACCCCGACCTGCGCTACGTCGGCTTCACCATCCCGCCGGCGTTCGTGGTGGGCTACGGCCTCGACGTCGCCGACCGCTACCGCAACCTGCCCTACGTCGCCGAGTACGTCGAGTAGGCACCGCCGACGTTGGGCGGCGCAGGCGACGGCACTAGCGTCGGGCGCCATGTCACGGGTGCGGAAGCTGGGTCCGATCGTCCTCGTCGCGGTCGCGGTCGTCGCCGGGGCGAGCGCGTGCAGCAAGAGCGACGGCGGCGCCACCGAGAGCGATCGGAAGGTCGTCACCTTCGGCGAGGCCCCCGAGGGCTCGACCGCCCTCGGGCTCTGCGGCGCCTACGACATCCAGCAGATGAAGCAGTTCCTGGGCGGCGACGAGTCGTTCAAGCGCCTGGCGCCCGAGGCCATCGGCAAGGAGGGCGACCCCGTCACCGGCGAGGCCTGTGCGTGGGAGCGGGTGGAGGGTGGTGACTCGCTCAGTCTGCGCATCGAGGTGCGGAACTACGGCACCGACGCGGCGGGCGCCGCCGCCCGCTTCGACGAGCTCGAGCAGGAGGCGGTGGACCCCGAGCCGGTGAGCGAGCTGGGCGAGCGGGCGTTCTCGTCGGCGTCCGACGACTCATCGGTTCTGCAGGCGGTGCGGGGCGGGTACCTGCTCAGCCTGTCCAGCCGATCGACGGGCAACCTCGAGCCCCTCCCCGCCGACGTGCTGAAGCTGCTGGGGACCGCCGGACTGGAGCGACTGCCGTGAGCGAGGTCGATCAACCACGCATCGAAGCCGCGGTGCGCGAGATCCTCGCCGCCATCGGCGAGGACGTCGACCGCGACGGCCTGCAGGACACGCCGGCGCGCGTCGCCCGCATGTACGCCGAGATCTGCGGCGGCCTCCACCAGGACCCTCGCGCCCACCTGAAGACGGTGTTCGAGGCCGACCACGACGAGATGGTCATGGTCCGCGACATCCCGCTGTACTCGCTGTGCGAGCACCACCTGGCCCCGTTCCTCGGGAAGGCCCACGTCGCCTACATCCCCAACGGCGATGGCCGGGTGATCGGCCTGTCGAAGTTCGCCCGCCTCGTCGACGGCTACGCCCGTCGCCCCCAGGTGCAGGAGCGGCTCACCAGCCAGATCGCCGACGCCATGCAGGAGAGCCTCGAGCCCAAGGGCGTGATGGTGGTCCTCGAGGCCGAGCACCTGTGCATGTCGATGCGCGGCGTGAAGCAGGCCGGCTCCACCACCGTCACCTCGGCGGTCCGCGGCCTGTTCCGCACCAACGTGGCCACGCGCGAGGAGGCCATGCGCTTCATCCAGCGCTGAGGCCCCACCCGGCTCGATTTGACGACGTCGGTAGCATGGCGCCTCGTGCGTCCGCTGGTCATGGGCATCGTGAACGTGACGCCCGACTCCTTCTCGGACGGCGGGCGGTTCGTCCGCCACGAAGACGCCGTCGCGCACGGGCTGGCGCTCGTCGACCAGGGCGCCGACCTCGTCGACGTGGGCGGCGAGTCCACCCGGCCGGGCGCCGAGCCCGTCGACGAGGCCACCGAGGTGGCCCGGGTCGTTCCCGTGGTCGAGGCGCTCGCCTCCCACGTCCGGGTGTCGGTCGACACCACCAAGCCCGAGGTGGCGGCGGCCGCCGTGGCCGCCGGCGCCACCCTCGTGAACGACGTGGCCGCCTCGCTGGGGGCGGTGGTCGCCGACCTCGACGTGGGCTGGCTGGCGATGCACCGCCAAGGCGATCCGCGAACCATGCAGCAGCACCCCACCTACGGCGACGTGATGGCCGAGGTGACGGCGCACCTCCTCGAGCGGGCGGCCGCGGCCCGCTCGGCGGGCGTCGACGAGGTGTGGATCGACCCGGGCATTGGGTTCGGCAAGACGTTCGCCCACAACTGGGAGCTGCTCGGCGCGCTCGACCAGCTCTGCGCCCACGGCGTTCCCGTGGCGGTGGGGACGAGCCGCAAGCTGTTCCTCGGCGACGCCCTGGCCGCGGCCGACGCGTCGACGGGGGTCGACGGGCCGGTGCCGGCCGACGACCGGCTCGAGGGCTCGGTCGCCACCGCCGTGCTGGCGGCGCGCGCCGGAGCCGGGATGGTCCGGGTGCACGACGTAGCGGCCACGGTGGCCGCGCTGGGCGCCGCGGGCGCCGTGATCGCAGATGGGTCGACCGCCGTCGGCCCCGACCACAGGGAGGGCCCGTCGTGGCCGTGAAGGGCAAGTGGGCGCAGGGCATCGAGCCGCGGAACTTCCGCTGGGTCATCAAGGGCACCCTCGCCGTGTGCGAGCGACCCGGTGGCTACGGGGTCAACCACCGACGGGTGCGCCGCCAAGAGGAGATCATCTGGGTGCGCGAGCAGGGCTTCGACCCGGTGATCTCGATCATCCCGTCGCCGGCGAACCTCCACAACTACGACGAGCTCAACGTGAGCTGGCAGCACCGGCCCTTCGGCAACCACGACGACGCCGAGGCCTACCTCGGCGCCTTCTACCCCGAGCTGCGCGACCTGCTCGCCGTCAACGGCACCAAGGTGCTCATCCACGGCGAGGAGCTGGGCGACCGCCTCTCGGGCATCATCGCCGGCTACCTCGTGTGGTCGGGCATGGTCCCCGAGGGCCCCAAGGCCATCTCGCTCACCGAGCGCCTGCTGCAGCGCCAGCTCGGCCCGCCCGCACGGGAGCTGGTCACGGTCGCCCTCGAGATGGCCGGCCGTGGCTGATCGGATCGAGCTGCGGGGCCTGCGCTTCGTCGGCATCTGCGGTGCGCTCCCCGAGGAGCGCGATCGGGCCCAGCCCCTCGAGGTCGACCTCGACGTGGAGGCCGACCTGGCCCCGTCGGGCGCATCCGACGCGCTCGCCGACACCATCGACTACGGCGCCCTCTGCGATGCGGTGGCCGCAGTGGTGGCCGGCGGCGCGCCCCAGCTGCTCGAGCACCTCGCCCAGCAGATCGCCGAGGCCGTCTTGGCCGTCGACGCCCGGGCGCTCGCCGTGACCGTCGGGGTCCGCAAGCTGCGGCCACCGGTGCCCCACGCCCTGGCCACCTCCGGCGTGCGGATCCGGCGCTCGCGATGACCCGCGCCTTCCTGTCGCTGGGGTCGAACCTCGGCGACCGGCGCCAGTTCCTCGCCGAGGCCGTCGGGTCGCTCGGCAGCACGGTCGTCGCCGTCTCGCCCGTGTACGAGACCGACCCGGTGGGCGGGCCCGAGCAGGGCCGGTTCCTCAACATCGTCGTGCAGCTCGAGACCGAGCTGAGCCCGCGCGACCTGCTCGCCGTCTGCCACCGCCTCGAGTCGGGCGCCCAGCGGGTGCGGACGCAGCACTGGGGGCCCCGCACGCTCGACGTCGACATCGTGTGGATGGACGGGGTCGAGCTCGACGAGCCCGACCTGCAGATCCCGCACCCGAGGTGGTCGGTGCGGACCTTCGTGCTCCAACCGCTCCAGGACCTCGCCCCCGAGCTGGTCGACCCCGACGTGCTGGCCCGGGCCGAGGGCCAGGTGCAGCAGGTCGAGCCGCTCGCCGGCTGGGGGCCCGCCGAGCCGTGAGCCCGCCGCCGCGCCTGCGGGTGGTCGGCCCCGGCCGGGCCGGTCGGTCGCTCGCCACCGCGCTCGGACGGGCCGGTTGGCAGGTGGTGGGCCTGCTCGGGCGAGACGACGACGTCCGGTCGGCGGCGGCGGGTGCGGACCTGGTCGTGATCGCCACGCCCGACGCGACCATCGAGGCGGTCGCCCGGTCCATCGACCCGGGTCCCGCGGTCGTCGCCCACCTCGCCGGCTCGCTCGGCCTCGACGTCCTCGCCCCCCACGAGCGACGAGCCGCGATCCACCCGCTGGTGTCGCTGCCCGACGCCGAGGTCGGGGCCGCCCGCCTCTCGGGCGCCTGGTTCGCGGTGGCGGGCGAGCCCATCGCCCAACGGGTCGCCACCGACCTGGGCGGCCGCTGGTTCGAGGTGGCCGATGCCGACCGTGCGGCGTACCACGCCGCCGCCGCGGTGGCCTCCAACCACCTGGTGGCGCTGCTGGGCCAGGTGGAGCGCATCGCCGCCTCGGTGGGCGCCCCCGGCGAGGCGTACGTGGCGCTCGCCGCCGGGGCGCTCGCCAACGTCGCCGCCCTCGGCCCCGCCGCCGCCCTCACCGGCCCCGTGGCGCGAGGCGACTGGGCCACCGTGCGCCGCCACCTCGCCGCCCTCGACCCCGCCGAGCGGCCCGCCTACCTGGCGATGGCTGCCGAGGCCCGGCGCCTGGTGGCCGACGACGGCCTGCCGGCCGACCTGGAGGAGGGGCTCGATGCCTGAGGTGCAGGTCCACGAGACGATCGCGTCGTTCCGCTCGGTGCTCGACGCCGGGCGGGCCGCCGGCGCCACCGTCGGGTTCGTGCCGACGATGGGCTACCTCCACGACGGGCACGCCTCGCTGATGCGGGCGGCGGCGGCCGACTGCGACGTGGCCGTGGCGAGCATCTTCGTCAACCCGCTGCAGTTCGCCGCAGGCGAGGACCTGTCGACCTACCCTCGCGACCTGCCGCACGACCTGGCGCTCGCCGAGGCCTCGGGCGTGGCCCACGTGCTCCATCCCTCGGTCGACGAGATGTACCCGGGCGGACCGGTGCTCACCACCGTGTCGGTGGCCGAGATCACCGAGCGCTTCGAGGGCGCGGCGCGGCCCACCCACTTCGCGGGGGTCGCAACGGTGGTCGCGAAGCTCCTCTCGATTGTCGGTCCGTGCCGCGCGTACTTCGGCGAGAAGGACTTCCAGCAGCTCGCCGTGGTGCGCCGCATGGCAGCCGACCTGTCGATGCCCGTGGCGGTGGTGGGTTGCCCCATCGTGCGCGAGCCCGACGGCCTCGCCATGTCGAGCCGCAACG
>JAGQSL010000135.1:12429-12605 GCA_020439525.1 Acidimicrobiales bacterium
GCCGACGCGGTGGCGGCCGAGCCCGAGGCCGAGCTCGACTACGCATCGCTCGTCGACGCCTCGACCCTGGCCCCGGCGGTCACCGTCGGCGGCCACCAGCGCCTGCTCGTCGCCGCCCGCTTCGGCCGCACCCGCCTCCTCGACAACCTCGCCGTCGTCACCCCCACCCGCTGACC
>JAGQSL010000136.1:0-22133 GCA_020439525.1 Acidimicrobiales bacterium
TTGCCGACGCCGGGCGGTCCGATCAGCAGCACGTTGGTGGCGTCTTCGACGTAGCGGCATGACGCGAGATCGCGCATCAACGCAGGGTCGACGGAGGGCTGGGCGGTGAAGTCGTAGTCGCCGAGCCGCCAGGGTGCGGGGAAGTTCGCGAACCGCAATCGGCCGGCGTGACGTCGTTGCTCGGTGGCGTCGACCTCGATCGCAAGGAGCCGGTGCAGGAACTCGGTGTGGTTCAACTTCTCGGCTCGGGCCTGGTCCAAGGCGGCGGGGAGGGCTTCGGCCGCCGCCGCGAGCTTGAGGTAGGCGAGGTGGCCGCGCAGTTGTTGGTAGAGCGAATCAGCGGTGGTCATGCGAGGGCCTCCGGTTCGGTGGCTCGCCGGTAGACGTCCAAGTCGATCACCGGATCGGCGCCCGATGGGCCGGCGAGCTGCGCGGCGATCGCCAACGCCGCGTCTGAGGGAGGCCGGTTCAGCTTCGTCTTGCAGGGCCGGTCGGTGGTGAACGCAGCCAAGACGACGTTCTCGAGCGCTGCGGTGTGCTCAGGGAGCCGGACGGTGCGGTTGGCGCCCTTCGGGGCCAGCAGGTGGCTGCACACGATCGTGGCGGCGGTGGTGGTGATGTCGATCGAGGCGGTGCCGTGACGCCAGCGGACCTGCACGTCGCCGCCGCCGACCAAGCCCGGTGGGACCGAGTAGCGGTTGCCCCACACCGACACGAGCGCGTTCGGCGCGACCTTGCGTTCCATGACGACCTCGACCGGATACGCCGCGGCGGGCAACGCCATCACCGGCTCCGCGTCGGCCAACTCGGCGACCGTCGAGCCGTCACGTCGACGGCCATCAGCGATGTCGATGCAGAACAGCGCAGCGAACCCTCGAAGACATCGACAACGTCTCGTGGGTGCACTGGGACGGCACAGCCGACGGCGACCTCGCTGGGGCCGTAGCTGAACTGCTCGCAAAGGCGTCTCCCGAAGACATCTGACCGCAGGGATCAACGCATCCAAGGGCAGGCTGTGGCGAACCCTGCCCGGGCCAGCAATGCGTCGGAGGTCGGCCGCTCGGGTCACGTGTGCTCGGCGGCCATGCGCGCACGTCGGTACGGTCGGCTTGGTGAGCGGACTGACGGAGGTCACGACGGAGCGGTTGGTGCTTCGGCCGGCAGTTGCTGGTGACGCGGGAGCGGTCTGGTCGTTCCGAGCGCTCGACTCGGTCGGTCTGTGGCTGACCCGAGCCCCAAGGTCCTTCGAGGCGTTCCGGACCCAGTTCACCGAGCCCGAATCGCTCGAGAGGACGTTGGTCATCGAGTGCGACGGCGAGATCATCGGTGATGCGATGATCTGGGTCCAGGACGCCTGGAGCCAGGCCGAGGTCATGGCGAAGGCCGGCGGTGTCCAGGCGAGTCTCGGGTGGGTGCTGCATCCGGACTGGACGGGCCAGGGCTACGCCACAGAGGCGGTGCGGGAGCTACTGCGCATCTGCTTCGAGGACCTCGGGCTTCGGCGTGTCACCGCCGACTGCTTCGCTGAGAACGAGGCGTCCTGGCGGCTGATGGAGCGGGTCGGGATGCGGCGCGAAGGGCACACGGTTCGGGACTCGCTTCACCGCTCGGGCGAGTGGCTCGACGGGTACGCGTACGCGCTGCTGGTTGACGAGTGGAGGTCCTGACCCGATCGGGCCAGGACCTCCGCACTCATGCTGCGACTCGCTCCTTCTGTGCAGGATTCGTAGCCGGCGCGGCTGCCCCGAGGCCCCGATAGACCAGGCCGGCGGCAATCAGTACGACGACGGCGATCACGCGGTACCCGGCCGTCATGGCCGTGGTGAAGGCGTCAATCGCTTCGGCGTAGACGGCCGTGCCGAGGTGCTGTGCCTCTCGGAGCGCATGGGAGGTCGAGTCGGCCTGCCCCTCGAGCGCCGCCGGGAGGGCACCGGTGAACCTGCTGGTGAGGACCGTGCCGATGACGGCGATGCCGAGGGCGGCGCCGATCTCGCGGGCGGCGCTGTTGAGGCCCGAGCCCATCCCGGCCCGTGCCGGTGGGAGCGACGTCATGATGCCAGTGGACAGCGATGGGACGCTGAGTCCCATGCCGGCAGCGATGGCGAGGAGCGCCACGGCGTAGGGCGTGTACGGGGTCGCCGAGGTGGCGAACGACAGCCCGGCGAGCCCGGCGGCGACGAGGACCATGCCTGCTGCGACGACGGGCCGGGTGCCGTAGCGGGCGGCGATGCCGACGCTGCGTCGGCTGACGACGATCATGCCGATAGGCAGCGGGAGGATCGCGAGCCCGGTGACCAGGGGCGAGTAGCCCTTGGCGTACTGGAGGTACTGGGCGTTCACGAAGAACAGGGCGAACAGCCCGAAGAACACGGCGCCCACACCGAAGGTGCCGGTGCGGAGCTTGGCGATCTGGAAGACCCTCGGGTCGAGGAGCGGGTCGGCGACGCGCAGCGACCGGATCACGAACGCGGCGAACACGGCGAGGCCGGCGATGAACGATCCGAGGACGAGCGGCGAGGTCCAGCCGCTCTCGGGGCCTTCGATGATGCCGACCAGGACGGCGAACACGGTGCCGGTGAGCAGGCCCGCGCCGACAAGGTCGAGGCTTGCGGGGTGGCGCTCGCCGCGGGGTGCGATGCGTGCGACGGCAACAGCGAGCAGGCCTGCGATCGGTGCGACCACGAGGAAGAGCCCCTGCCAGGGCGCCCACTGGAGGATCAGCCCTCCGCCGAGGTTCCCGAGGGCACCAGCGGCGCCGGTCGCTGCGGTCCAGGTGGCGATGGCGTGGGGCTTGCGCTCGGCAGGGGTGACCTGCAGGAGCAGCGAGAGGGTGGCCGGCATCACGAGCGCAGCGCCGAGGCCCGTGACGACGCGGCCGGCGAGCAGGATCGCCACGGTGGGGGCGGCGGCGGAGATGAGGCAGCCGGTGGCGAAGACGGACAGACCGGCGAGCAGGACCCCCTTGCGGCCGATGCGGTCGCCGAGGGCGCCGGCGGGGATGAGCATGCAGCCGAAGACGAGGATGTAGGCGTCGACGATCCAGAGGAGCTCGGTGGAGCTGGGGGCGAGGCTGCTGCCCGACAGCTTGGGGAGGGCGAGGTTGATGGCGGCGACCATCGCGACGACGACCACGACGCAGGCGCTCATGAGCGCCGGCATCGCTCGCAGCCTCGATGGTGGGAACGGTTCGGGGGTGGACATGGGTCTGCTCCTGTTCGGTGTGGGTGTCGGCGGCCGTGTGGGCGCGTCGAAGGATGGGGATGGCCGTCGGGCCTCCCGGGTGTGGTCGGGCTGGGGCGAGCTAGGCCGTGGTGCCGAGGCCGTGGTCGGTGCGGACGGCCCGGTCGGTGTCGGCCTGCACCAGGTCGTTGTTGATGGCGATGGCGGCGGCCGATCCGGCTCCGGCGGCGGTGATGACCTGGGCGCGGGGGTCGGCGACGTTGCCGGCGGCCCAGACGCCGGGGTTGGAGGTGCGGCCGGTGCCGTCGGTGGTCACGAAGCCGGTGTCGTCGTTGCGGCACCCGAGGCTGGCGAGCAGCCCATCAGGGTGGGGGTGGATGCCGGGGCGGACGAACACCGCGGTGCGGGCGACGAGGCGGCCGTCGGTCAGCTCGACGCCGGTGAGGCGGTCGTCCTCGACGACGAGGCCGGCGACTTCGCCGGCGACGACGGTGATGCCGCGGGCGTCGAGCTGTCGGCGCTCGAGCTCGGTCAGGTCGTAGGTGTGGGCGAAGAACGTGACGTCGCTCGACCACTGGCGGATCAGCAGGGCGTGCTGGACCGAGCCAGGGATGGTGCCGAGGACGCCGAGGGGCTCGTCGCGCACCTCCCAGCCGTGGCAGTACGGGCAGTGGAGCAGGTCGCGGCCCCACCGCTCACGGATGCCGGGCAGGTCGGGGATGTCGTCGCTCACGCCGGTGGTGACGAGCACGCGCCGTGCGTCGACGGCGGCACCGCTGGCGAGGTGCAGCCGGTACGCGACCTCGAGGGGGCTGCAGAAGTCGCCGCCGGCGGTCTGCTCGAGGGTGGTCACGGTGTCGTTGACGAGCTCGACGCCGTAGCCGGCGATCTCGTCTCGGCCGACTGCCAGCAGCTCGCTCGGCGCCATCCCGTCGCGAGACAGGAAACCTTGCATGTGGGTGGCCGGGGCGTTGCGTGGCGAGCCTGCATCGATCACAAGGACCCGCCTGCGGGCTCGTCCCAGCACCAGTGCTGCACTCAGGCCAGCGGCTCCGCCGCCGACGATCACCACGTCGTACTTCTTGGTCGTCTCCATCTGAGATCACCTCCTGGACCGAGCGTCTCCCGCCTCGGGCGATCCGGCAACAGCCCGTTGCTGTTTCCGGGAATGCGTGGTCAACTGGCCCGGTGGAGGGGACTACGCCGCTCGCTGCGGTCTTGGCTGAGGTGGGTCCGCGTCTGCGGCGGGTGCGGGATCAGCGCGGCATGACGCTCACGGAGCTGTCTGAGGCGACCGGGATCTCGAAGAGCACGCTGTCGCGTCTCGAGTCCGGGCAGCGCAAGCCGAGCCTCGAGTTGCTGCTCCCCATCGCCGAGGCGCACCAGGTACCGCTCGACGAACTCGTCGGCGCACCGGAGGTCGGCGACCCGAGGGTCCAGTTCGTGCCGCAGGACCGCAACGGCCGGGTCGTCATCCCGCTGACCCGCCAAGCCGGCGGGTTGCAGGCGTGGAAGGTGATCATCGAGCCGACTGACGAGCCACCGAAGCTCCGCATCCACGAGGGCTACGAGTGGCTCTACGTCCTCGCCGGCGAGATGCGGCTCATCGTCGCCGACCACGACATCACGATGGGACGCGGCGAGGTCGCAGAGTTCGACACCGCGGTACCTCACTGGTTCGGAGCCGCTGGTGATCAGCCCGTCGAGCTGCTCAGCCTGCTCGGACAGTCCGGTGAGCGGATCCACGTCCGCGCCGCACCCCGTCGACGGACGCCCGGCGGGTGACGGCCACCGGCCCATCAGCGATTGGAGCCCCGCTGCTGGCGACGAAGCTGCACCCTCCCCGTCGGCGGCGAACCCTTATCGCCCGGCCCCGGCTGAGCTCGCTCGCCCGACGCAGTCGGCAGCGGGCGCTCACCTTGGTCTCGGCCCCGGCCGGGTTCGGCAAGACGACGCTCGTCGCCGAGTGGTTCGCCGAGGACGACGGCACGGCGTGGCTGTCTCTCGACCAGCGCGACGACGACCCGGTCGCGTTCTGGACCTACGTCGTGGCATCGCTCGACGCCGCTGCGCCGGAACTCAGCTCGAACGCCGCATCGCTGCTCCAGGCTCACGGGGCTCCGCTCGACACCGTTGTCGCCACGATCATCAACGACCTCGAGACCGCAGCGCAGGACCTGGTCCTCGTACTCGACGACTACCACCTGATCGAGTCGACCGACATCCACGAGTCGGTGGCGTTCCTCCTCGAACACCTGCCGCCGCAGATCCGCCTCGTCATCGCCACCCGCGCCGACCCCCCGCTACCGCTCGCATCGCTGCGCGCCAGCGGCGACCTGCTCGAGGTCCGAGCCGCCGACCTCCGCTTCACACCGGATGAGGCCGGCTCGTACCTGGCCGATGCCATGGACCTGGCCCTGACCGCCGGCGATGTCGAGGTGCTCGACTCAAGGACCGAAGGCTGGATCGCCGCGCTCCAGCTGGCCGCCCTGTCGATGCAGAGCCGAGACGACCCCGCCTCGTTCGTCGCCGAGTTCGCCGGCGACGACCGGTTCATCCTCGACTACCTCGCCGATGAGGTCCTCGAGCACCAGACCCCCGAGACCCGCGACTTCCTCCTCGCCACCTCGATTCTCCCTCGGCTCTCCGGGCCGCTCTGCGCCGCCGTCGCCGACCGCGGCGATGCGAAAGCGGTCCTCGAGCACCTCGAACGGTCGAACCTCTTCCTCGTCGCGCTCGACGACCGCCGCACCTGGTACCGCTACCACCACCTCTTCGGCGACGTCCTCAGGGCGAGGCTCATCGACGACCACCCCGATCTGGTACCCGAGCTGCACCGCCGAGCGAGCACCTGGTACGCCGCCAACAGCGAACCCTACGAAGCCATCACCCAAGCCCTCGCCGGCGGCCACTCCGTCCTGGCCGCAGAGCTCATCGAAGAAGCGTCAGCGGCCATGCAGCGGGCACGCCAGGAGAACCAGCTCCGATCCTGGCTCGAGACCCTGCCGCCCGCCGTGTTCGACGACCGACCCGTGCTTGCGGACACCCTCGCCGGGGCGCGTATGGCTACCGGCGACCCCACCGGGGTCGAAGCCCTGCTCGACCTCGCCGAGGCCCGCATCGGCCCCGACCAGGACCCGGTGATCATCGACCACGAGGCGTACCGCCAGCTCCCGGCAATGATCTCGGTCCACCGTGCCGGCCTCGCTCTCCTCGACGGCGACCCCGACGCCACGGTCATCCACGCCAACCGCGTGCTCGACCTTGCCGGTGACCGCGACCCGCTGCAGCGAGGAGCAGCATCAGCGCTCCTCGGCCTCGCCTACTGGAGCCGCGGCGAGCTCGATGTCGCTCAAGCGCGGTACACCGAGGCCGTCCAGCGGTTCGAGGGCGGCGGCTACCTCCCCGACGCCATGGGAGTCTCACTCGCTCTCGCTGACATCCAGCTCGCCCGAGGCCGGCTCCGAGACGCACAGCGCACCTTCGAGCATGCACTCGCGCTCACCGAAGCGCACCCAGGGCTCCGCGGTGCAGCAGACATGCACGTCGGACTGAGCGAAGTGCTGATCGAACGGAATGAGATCGGCGAAGCCACCCGCCACCTGGAGACAAGCGCTGACCTCGGCGAGTCAGCCGGCCTGCCCCAGCACCCCTACCGGTGGCGGGTCACCACCGCCCGCCTCCTGCGCGCCCGGGGCGACACCGAACGAGCGCTCTCCCTCATCGACGACGCGCTACCGCTCTACGCGACCGACTTCTCCCCGCCGGTGCGCCCAGTCGAGGCGCTCCGGGCCCGGGTGCAGCTCGCTCGAGGCGACCTCGATGCAGCCGAGGACTGGGTCCGCCGTCGAGGCCTGGCTGTCGGTGACGCCCTCACCTACGTCCACGAGTTCGAGTACATCACCCTCGCCCGGGTGCTCATCGCACGAGGAGCCGCCAGCTACGACACGGCGTCTACCGATCAGGCCGAGGCGCTCCTGGGCCGGCTCCTCGACGCTGCCGAGGACGGTGGTCGGACGGGCAGCACCATCGAGATCCTCATCCTCCTCGCAGCGATGCACGACGCCCGGAACGATCTTCCAGCAGCAATGGCTGCACTGAGCGAGGCCCTGCGGCGAGCTGAGCCAGAGGGCCACATCCGGCTCTTCTTGCACGCCGGTCCTGCCATCACCGGCATCCTCGCCACCATCGTGGGCACCCAGGGGGCTGCCTCATACGCGGCGACGGTCCTTGCCGCTGCCGAGCACGCCGGGGGTTCAGAGCCAACCGCCCGGCCCAACGTCGCCCTGGTGGAGCAGTTGAGCGACCGCGAGGTCGACGTGCTCCGGCTGCTGCGCAGCGACCTCAGCGGGCCCGACATCGCCCGGGAGCTGCACGTGTCGCTCAACACGCTGCGGACGCACACGAAGCACATCTACACGAAGCTCGGAGCCACCAACCGGCGAGAAGCGGTCACCCGCGCTGCCGAACTGGGGCTCTGACCAGCGCTTCCTTCGCCTGCTCGCGGAGATCACCACCACGATCACCACATCGTGTGACGTGCGCTCACCAGGTCCGTTCCTACGTTCACCCTCGTGAACACCGAGGACCCCACCACCGAGACGGAAGACGGCACGCCGCCGCCTGATCCGACCCCCGTCGAGCGCTACGAGATCCGCGTCAGCGGCCGCCTCAGCTCGCGGTGGGCCACCTGGTTCGACGGCCTGACCGTCACAAACGAGGACGACGGCACGACCGTCATCGCCGGCCCCGTCGTCGACCAGGCCGCCCTTCACGGACTGCTCCAGAAGCTCCGCGACCTCGGCATCACCCTGCTCTCGCTCACCCGCACCGCTCCCGGCGAACCGGTCGAGCACTCGATCTCCCCAACCACCCCAAACCGCACCACCACACCAGGAGCAACCTCATGATCACCGTCACCGGACTCACCAAGCACTACGGCGACCGCACCGCCGTCGACGACCTCACCTTCACCGTCGCCGACGGCCGCGTCACCGGCTTCGTCGGCCCCAACGGCGCCGGCAAGAGCACCACCATGCGGATGATGGTCTCGCTGACCCAGCCCGACGCCGGCGAGGTCCGCTACGACGGGGTCCGGTACAGCGACCTCCGCAACCCCGCCCGCCTCGTCGGCACCGTCCTCGACCCCCGGTGCATGCACCCCGGCCACACCGCCCGCAACCACCTCCGCGCCATGGCCGCCCTCAGCGACATCCCCGCCGCCCGAGTCGACGAGGTCCTCGCCGAGGTCGGCCTCGAGTCCGCGGCCGGCCAGCGCACCGGCGGCTTCTCCCTCGGCATGCGCCAGCGCCTCGCCCTCGCCGGCGCCCTGCTCGGCGACCCGCAGGTCCTGATCCTCGACGAGCCCTCCAACGGCCTCGACCCTGACGGCATCCGCTGGCTCCGCAACCACCTCACCGACTTCGCCCGCAACGGCGGCTCCGTGTTCGTCTCCAGCCACCTCATCGGCGAGCTCGCCATGTTCGCCGACGACCTCGTCGTCGTCGGCGGCGGCAAGCTCCTCGCCGCCGAGACCGTCGACGCCATCTCCGCCCGACAGACCGCCACCGTCGTCGCCGAGACCACCCAGCACGCCGAGCTCGCGGCCGCCGTCGCCGGCCCCGGCATCTGCGTCGACACCGACGGCGACCGCCTCACCATCCGCGGCACCACCAAGACCGCCGTCTCCCAGCTCGCCTTCGAGCACGGCATCCAGCTCGTCGAGCTCTCCGAGACCGCCCCCACGCTCGAGGACACCCTCCTCGACCTGACCGGCGCCTCCGCCGAGTTCGCCTCCGCCTGACCACCCCGACCCACCCACACGCACCGAACGACAAGGACCTGACCCATGACTGCCACCACCGCCCCCATCACCCGGACCGACGACCGCAGCGCCCTCCGCACCCAGCGCTACGACGTCCACGCCATCCCCGCCGCCCTCCGAAGCGAGTGGATCAAGCTCACCTCGCTCCGAGCGAACAAGGTGATCCTCGCCCTCACCGCCGGCGTCAGCGCCATCATCGCCGGCGGCCTCGCCGCCACCGCCAGCGCCTCCGACCCGGCGCTCCCGGCCTCAGAGCTGTTCATCTACCCGCTCCCGCTCGTGGCGATGCTCGCCGCGGTCGCCGGCATCCTCATGTTCACCAGCGAGGCCCAGCACGGCACCCTCGCCGTGATCCTCGCCGCCCGACCCGCCCGCTGGGTCATCGTCGCCGCCAAGACCGTCACCGCGGCCGGCGTCGGCCTCGCCCTCGGCATCACCGGCATGGCCGCCGGGTTCATCGGGGCTGCTGCCGGCGGCGCCGAGCTCGGAGGCGGATCCCACCTCGTCAGCCGAGCCGCCTGGGCATCGCTCTACATCGTCCTCGCCGCCCTCATCGGCCTGGGCGTCGGCATGATCGTCCGCCACACAGCGGCCGCCATCACCGGGCTCCTCATGTGGTCCTTCGTCGTCGAGAGCCTCTTCGCTCCGCTGCTGCCCGACGGCGTCCTCCACCTGCTCCCGTTCAGCGCCGGCTACCGCCTCCTCGACGCCGGCCCCCAGTTCGAAGCCCCCGTCATCATCGCCAACCAGCTCGCCCGCCCCGCCTACGCCGCCATCTTCGCCGCCTACGCGCTCATCAGCCTGGTGGTTGGCACGTTGGTTCTCTACCGGCGGGACTCGAACTGACCACAGCCCACGGAATCGCCAACTGCAAGAGCCCGGACCCAACGGTCCGGGCTCTTGCAGCTGATCTCGTTCGCAAGCCCTGGCCCTGGAAGGAGCCGCCCCCGGCCCGACGCTGCACTGGTCGTCGGCGTCGTCGCATGAGGGTCGGCTACCGTCCCGACCTGGCGGGATTGTCGTGCTGGGGGAGGATCGACATGGCGGGCAGTGGGTGGCCGGTGCTGCCAGACGCAGCGGCTCAGCGGCTCATCGACCTGCCCAAACGGGTAGCCGCTGACTGGCGTCAGGTCCTGTTGAACCCGCCGATCGCCGATCGACAGTTCCGCAAGACGCGCCTCTACCTCGGCGGCGAGGAAGAGGCGGGGCCGGTGAGGGGCGAGCTGTTCCTTTACAGCCGGCTCCGCAAGGACGAGGAGGAGCCCCGACGCACGTACACCTTCGGTCTCGGCCTCCGCGACCGTGTGGGACGCGACTACAGGCTGCTTCGGTGCAACGGGCCGAGCCACCCTCACGTGAACAAGGTTGAGGGCGACCGTCTGCCACCGGTTTGCCACGTCCACCGCATCACCGAGCGGTACCAGCTGCACCTTGCGCACCGCCCGAAGTGGGAGGGCGATGGCTTCGCCATCATCTCCCGTCCGTACGCTGGTCCGGACGACGCGCTGACCGACCTCGCCAGCCTCGTCAACATCGAGGTGGAGGAGGCACTGTTCGCATGACCGACGACGCTGCAGATCTCACGCAGCTCCTCAAGTCGGCGTGGTGCGACTCGTTCGAGGCGTTCCCTGGTGCAGACGGTGAGCTGTTCCTGTCGACTCCGTTCACCTACGACGACGGCGACAACCTCCCCGTGGTTCTTGAGTTCCACGGCGGCACTTGGACCCTCACGGACCGCGGTGATGCGGTCGCGAGGCTCGGATACGACGACGAGTTCAGCTTCACTCCCGCGCTCGAGGAGGTTGCCCGGCGGGTCATCGCTGCTGGCGGGCACTCGCTCCAGGCTGACCTCGTCATCTCGAACGACTACCCCGACCTTCCATCGGTGTACGACATCGCCGACTTCGTGCGGACCGTCGCACAAGTCGGGGCGCTTCCTGCTCTCCGGGAGCGCCAGAGCCAGCTGCGGTTCGTCGAAGACGCGGTCAAGGCCGTCTCCGACGCAGTCGCGCCGGCGAACCAGGTCCTCAACTGGCACCCGGAGGAGGAGGACGGGGCCCTCTTCAAGACGGATGCCAAGCTCGTCACCGAGGACGGTGAGGACGTCTACCTCTGGTTGGTGGGCGACTCATCCAAGGCTGAGCGGTCGATGACCTCGGCGTTGGAGTACCGGCGCTGGGGCCTCGAGGGGCGTTCGATGCTCGGCGTCCGCCTCGACAGTCTCGGCGCCACCACCAGACGCCGAGCGGTGCGCGTGTTCAACGATGACGTCG
Organism: Acidimicrobiales bacterium; assembly: GCA_020439525.1. Lineage (GTDB taxonomy): Bacteria > Actinomycetota > Acidimicrobiia > Acidimicrobiales > Iamiaceae > Aquihabitans. The sequence goes on from JAGQSL010000136.1 coordinate 11,278, forward strand.
TATCGATCCAACCAGACGACCCGGGGCCACTCATCGAGCGTCTCGGAGATCTACGCATCCCACTCGTCGCGTAGGACCGAGGGCCTGACCTCGGTCGACCTAATGGCGACCGGCCACGGGTTGCTGACTGTCGAGGGCGTGAGAGTTCGGAACGAGCGACTCGCCGAGCGCAACTCCGCTCGGAGCGCTTGCGGCCTCTGCTACATCGAGAACTCGGACTTGGAGCTGCGGGCCGCCTTCATCGCCTTCTTCCACGCTTGCACCTCGCGCAGCTTCGGCTCCGAGTCGACGTCCGCGGCCGATCGCGGCTGGCCGTCTGAGAACGCACCGGCGGCCGCCTTCCAACCTCGAGGCTTCACGCCGAACCGCTTCGCGAGCAGCGCCACGAAGATCTGCGACTTCTCCTCAGCGAACCCCGGCAGCGACGACACCCGGCGGTAGAGCTCGGCCCCTGACTTGGCCGTCGTCCAGATGGAAGCAGTGTCGCCGTCGTAGCGCTCGACGATCTCCACGGCGATCCCATGAGCGCGCCGCGCCATCGCCGCCGGATACCGGTGAACGGCGGGCTTCTCGCAGAAGGTCTCAACGACCTCCTCGGGATCCATCGCAGCGATGCCTGCCGGAGACCACCGGTCCCCGAGCCGCTCCTTGATCACGATCGGCGACTTGAACGCCCACGTCATCGGCACCTGCTGATCGAGCAGCATCCCGAACAGCAGCGCCAGAGGATCCTCGACGAGGAGCTTGTTGGCCTCCTCGTCGAACGTGATCGGAAACGAGACGGCGGTCATGGCGGCGAGGCTAGCGACACGCCCCAGTCGCACGCCTCAGCGTGAGGCGGCCGCAGCGACATCAAGCAGCACCCGCCACGCTTCGCCAGGGGACCGAGCTGCCGCCGGCGGCTCCCAGACCTGGGCCAGGGTCCCGACGACCTTTGCCGCGTCCGGAGTCGATCCGCTGAGGACAGCGAGCTCTGCCCACAGCTCAGCGAGCAACGACGCCTGAGCCGCAGCCGCAGGTACCGATACGCCCGGGCTCTCGAAATGGTTCCACCAGTCGTACGCCGCCTCCCAGGTAGCCGCTACCAGCGCCTTCGCCGCCCACAGGGTCGGGCCCGCGGCGGCCTCGGCGCAGGGGGTGGAGCGCAATCCCTCGTGGATGAACGCGAACCGCCTGTCCGATGACCGCTGGGCGACCTGGTCCTCGCACCACGCTGCGAGCGCGGCTTCACCGGATGGGCCGAGCAGACCGATCACCTCGGCCATCTTCACGGCATCGCCCCGCCGCCGGGTCCGGATGCGTCGAGCGCATCGAGCGCCTCGAGAAGCTCCGCGGGGACCAGTTCGACGGGATCGAACCCAGGCTCCCACGTGATCGCCAGTAGCCCCTCGAGGGTCATGACCACGCGCCCGCCGAAGGCGAGCGTCTCGCCGAGTTCCACATGGTCCTCGAGACCGTCTGGGCGCTGCCGGCGGAAGGCGCAGATCATGCGCAGCGCGACGTCGCCTGAGACCTCCACCCCAACGTCCCGGCTCGCGTAGTGCAGGACGACGGCCCCCGGAACCGCCTTGTTGATCGCATGCACCACCTGGCGCCGGCTCTCGGCCCCGCCGCGCTGACGTGCTGCTCGCCGGGGTCCACGGACGGGTCGACAGGATCGGTGCCGGGCATTGGGTTCTCCTTCGCGTGGCAGCGGGCGCTGCACCCAGGCACCCAAACAGACCCGTGGGACACCACCGCCACGTGACGGTCCGCCGGTCCCGGCGCCCGGGTGACCGGCCGCTCGCCAGCATCGAGGGCCGTGGCTGCGACGAACCCGTTCCGCCGATGCGGCAGCAAGCGGTCACACTCGAGTCCATGATCGAAGCGCACACCCTCCTCCGGGAGATCACCGCACGCGCACGCGACATCATCACTGCCGCGCCAGGAGCCGCCGCGGCCGGATCACCGCGAGACGTCGAGCGCACCGAGCTCCTCGCCGCAGCGGCGCCGATCGGGCCGAACCGGGCACGACTGCACGACGAGCTCAACGTCGAGGCGCAGATGATGGCCGGCCACGTCACCCTCATCGCCGGCGGCGTCGCCGACTGCCTCGAGGTCGCCGCCGGACGCAACAACGAGATCAACACCCCCGTCCTGTCGACGGTCGTGCGCTCGGTCGCCGAGATCGCCGGCCAGGTCCTCTGGCTCCTCGAAGGCGGAGCCGGCGCCGAGGTACGGGTCCGCCGGCTCCTGGCCTGGCGGATCAAGGACATCGGCGCCGAGGAGAAGTGGTTCCGCTCGTTCGATGCGTCCAACGCCGAGGCGGCCGCTGCCCTCGCAGCGATCGAGGCAGAAGAGCAGCAGACACTGGCGACCGTCGCAGCCGCGGGATGGCAGGCGAACGGGCACGTCGTCGACCCCAAGGGCTTCCGCCCGCCAACGTTGGTCGAGGTCGACAGCACGAGGCCAGAGAAGGTCCCCAGCCTCGGCGACTTCGCCACCCGCGTCACCGTCTCGCCGACCGCATACCCGGTGCTCAGCAGCGCAGCGCACGGCGGCCGGTCCGGGGTCATCAGGGGGATGAGCCCAGGGGCCACCGACAGCTCCGGTCGCACCGTCGTGAACATGGCCGGCGACGGCCTGCCGCCGAACCTGGCCATCAAGGTCACCACCCATGCCCTCAACGAGGTGAGCAACGCCCTCGCCTCATGGAACGGCTACCACTCGATGCCCGTCTACGAGGCCGTCGCCGAGCTCGACCAGTACCTCTGAGCACGGGCCCGGGGCGACGCCGTCGCCGGCTCGAGGCCCGCTGTCAGACCCCCTGGGGACGATCCTCCGATGGACGTCCTCGATGCCATCGAACTCACCCAGCAGGCCAAGGGCAGGATCCGCCAGATCGGCGCCGCAGCCGGCGCCCTCCTCATGGCCGGATGGGCCTGGAAGTGGCCGCTCATCCACCCCTTCGTCCAAGGCATGCTCGACGCACGAGCCCAACAGCTGACCGACACGATCACGTCTGCGATCGACGGCTACACGAAGGACCTCGGCCGGTGAGCGGGCTCGCATGGGGGACCGTCGGCGAATGGGCGGCAGCCATCGGCACCGTCGCCGCTGTCGCCGCCGCGTTCGTGATCCCGAAGCGGGCCGAGGACCGCGCCCGCAGCGAGGACGCCCGCCGGGACGCCGCCCAGGTCATCGTGCGCGCCTCCTGGACAGCGAACAGCACACACCGGGTCCAGGTGCGGAACTTCAGCCGCTCGGTCCTGCGCTCCGTGCACATCCGAGCCAAGTGGAACGCGCCCGGCGCACCGACGACGGTCACCGGGGCGCTGGACGGCCGCGCATGCGTCGACGGAGCCGTCATTGCCCTCCTCCACCACGTCCAGCCCGAGGAGGATGATGCGTGGGTCGAGTTCGAGCGGCCCCCGGATGCGACAGGCGGACCCGACGTCGACGTCTGGTGGACCGACCGTCACGGGCGCACGTGGGCGGCCGTCGACGGCACCCTCCCGGAGCTGATGGGCTCGATCCCGGTGATCGGGGAGACCGATTGGGATCAAGGCGGCTGCTGAGGCACGGGTTCCCCGACGCTGCTGAACGTGAGGAGGGGCCCAGGCGACCGGGTCCAGAGCCTGGCGGGCTGCGACGGCGAGCGGCCAGGTCTCGCTACCGGGCATCAGGTCAGGAATCGTGCGCCCCGGCGGCGCTGGCGGGCGGGCGGTTCCCAGCGCCTGACCTGGCGCGGGCAGTGGAGGGCGCCGCACGGGCCGAGGATGTGGCCGACCGGCACCCGCCACGGGCGATCGGCAGTCTCGAACACGCCTGCATCGTCGGGCCGTCCGGAGTACGCGAGGTCCAGCGGTGTCGACGCCGACCATGCGTCAGGGTCAGCGGGATCGCCCCACGTGACGATCCCGCACGGTGAGGCAGAGACCAGTTGGGAGAGCACGCAGCTCGCACCGTCGTCGAGGGCCGTCCCTCCCGGCCGGAACCGTGCCTGCCACCGCCTGTCCACGTCGAGCATCCGAACCGTGCCCCTCGCTGAGACGGCAACGACCGGGCAGGCCGCCGACACGATGTCGGCCGTGAGGTCGCGCCACGCCATCCCACGGCGCCAGATCAGCTCCGGAGGCCGGCGCACGGGTGCGGGACCGTCGGCGCCGGCGCTACCGTCGATGAGGGTGAACAGGGGGCGGCCCGCTCTATCCATGGCCGCACCCTCCCAACAGCGTGGGACACCGCCCCGACGACTGGGCGGTGAAGCCCGGCCGCCGGATCGGTCACATGGTCAGATCCAGGGTCTCGGTCTGGACCTCATCACCGGTTGGCCAATGCCTAGCGCCGGGCGCTTGGGGAGCGTCACCGCAGTGATGGCCTTGCCGTGTGCGAGCGGCAGCATCACGAGCGTGCGGCGTCCCGGGTGCGGTGTGCGCAGCTCCGCTACGGCGTAGGTGGTCGTGCCGGCCCTCAACCCGGCGATGGGGATGTGTCTCATGGATTCCTCCTGAGTTGAGCTCCCACGTGGCAGACGGCCACGAGGGGAGGCCCACGTTGGGCTCTCCCTATCTCGTACGCAGAATCCGGCCCAGGACGCGCCTTCTCGTCGGAGAAATCCCGAAGAAGCCCTGCGTGATTGCCTGTGGGGCCAGATGGCACAAGACCCCGGCCCGGTGTGGGGGAGCGTCAGCCGGGGGAGGCGAAGAGGGTGGCGACGCCGTCTCCGTGGGTTGCGGCGTCCTCGTGCGGATGTGCGTGCCAGCCGGCCTTCTGCCAGAACCTGTCGGTGCCCGAGTTCCTCGAGAAGCCGACGTAGCGGTCGGGGAACGCGTCGACGAGCAGGTCGACGGCGAGTCGCCCGTACCCGTGCCTGTAGAGGTCGGAGCGGTCTGCCGTCGGAAGCATGGTGGAGGATCGTCGTCGCCCGCGGTGCTCGACCTGACGCTCCGCGGCACGATCACCATCGCCCTGCGCAGCGAGCCTCGCCCTGCACCCTCCGGCGAGGACGGCTACTCCTGCATGCGGGGGTCGTGCGCGGCATCGGCCCAGCGGGCGGGGCAGCCGCGGGTGACGGCGTCCGGGCGAAGCTCGTAGTGCCACCTCTCGTTGTCGTAGATCTGGCACAGGCCGTACGAGGCGCCGTGCTCCGACAACCAGCTCGAGGCCGCCGCGGCAAGGTCGACCGCATCCCCAGAGACGTGCTGGGACCGGTTCGGACGGGCCACCCAGCGGGCGGCCTCGGCTTCGGACCCGTACTCCGCCTCCGCCTCCCTCAACAACTCCGATTGGTAGTCCGCCGACCGCCAACCACCGTTGACCTCGAAGGTGACGCCGTCGGCGGCTGCATCGGTGGCCGCCTGGCGCAGGGCGGCGAGGAGCTTCGGGTCGAGCTTGGCGACGGCGGGCACGTCGTCGCGGAACACGGTGACGCCTTCGGGCACCCGACCGTCAGCGGTGCCGAGCCGTCCGCCGTCGCCCGTAGCCGACGTGACCGACGTGGCTGGCAGCGCCGGGGGCTGGTGCAGCGGCGATGAAACCAGCGCGGCCGGGCTCGTGGACCGGGTCGTCGAGGTCGACGACGCCTGCCCAGGCAACAGCTGGAAGGCGATCGCTCCGATCAGGATGGCAACCATCGACCCGATCACGGCGATGGCCAGGGGGCGCCGGAAGCGAGGTGGCGACGATGGATGGGCGGTCCGGACTGATTGGCTGGAAGGCATGCGCCCAACGAAGACCACCCGGCGTTGCCGTCTCGTACGCGGTTCTCGATACGCCGGCGATACACCCGGCCTGGGACGATCGTGCGAATGCGAGTGCTGATCGTCGAGGACGAGCCGCTGATGGCCCAGGCGGTCCGCGACGGCTTGCGCCTGGAGGCGATCGCCTCCGACATCGCAAACGATGGGCATGTCGCCCTCGAGCTCCTGCGCGTCAACACGTACGACCTGGCCATCCTCGACCGGGACATCCCGGGCCCATCGGGCGACGAGGTCGCCAAGCAGATCCTCGCCTCGGGAAGTGGCCTGCCGATCCTCATGCTCACCGCTGCGGACCGCCTCGACGACAAGGCCTCCGGCTTCGAGCTCGGGGCCGATGACTACCTCACCAAGCCGTTCGAGATGCAGGAGTTGGTGCTGCGCCTCCGTGCGCTCGACCGTCGCCGCGCCTACAGCCGTCCGCCCGTGCGGGAGCTGTCGGGGCTGCGGCTGGACCCCTTTCGACGGGAGGTGTTCCGCGACGGCGCCTACGTGGCCCTGACCCGCAAGCAGTTCGCGGTGCTCGAGGTGCTGGTCGCCGCGGAGGGCGGCGTCGTCAGCGCCGAGGAGCTGCTGGAGCGGGCATGGGACGAGCACGCCGACCCGTTCACCAACGCAGTGCGCATCACGATTTCGGCCTTGCGCAAGCGCCTTGGCGCTCCGCCGATCATCGCCACCGTCGCCGGGGTCGGGTACCGCGTCGACACCGATGCGGATCGCGGCGAGGAGTGACCCGCAAGCCTGGAATGAGCGTGCGCCTGAAGCTGACCCTCAGCTACACGGGCTTCTTGCTCCTGGCGGGCGTCGCCTTGCTCGCTGCGGTCTGGATCTACCTGCTCCGGTACGTCCCCGACCGGGCGATGCTCGTCACCGACGACCCGAGCATCGGCGGCGTCTTCCCCATCCGATCGGCCCTGCTCCGGGTCTTCGCTCCTCGGGCTGCTGCCGTCATGGTCGTGCTGCTCATCGTCGGGCTGGTGGGCGGCTGGGTCCTCGCCGGCCGTATGCTCGCGCCCCTCGACCGCATCACCGAGGCCGCCAGGCTGACCATCAGCGGTTCCCTCGCCCACCGGATCCGGCTCGAGGGGCGCGATGACGAGTTCCGGGAGCTGGCCGACGCCTTCGATGCGATGCTCGGCTGGCTCGAGGCCCACGTGGCCGAGCAGCAGCGGTTCGCCGCCAACGCCTCCCATGAGCTCCGGACACCGCTGGCCATCACCCAGGCCCTGCTCGAGGTGGCAGCCCAGGACCCCGCACGGGACAGCGAGCAGCTGGTCAGTCGCCTGCAGAGGGTCAACGCCCGGGCCATCGACCTGAGCGAAGCGCTCCTCGTGCTGAGCCGGGCGAACCAACGACCCGTCGCCAGCGAGCCGGTCGACCTGTCGCTCGTCGCCGAGGAGGCCACCGAGGCGCTCCTCCCGCTCGCCGAGCGCCGCGGCGTCGCTCTCCGATCTGACACAACGCCGACGTCGACTGCCGGCTCGCACGCCCTCCTCGTCCAGTTGGCCACCAACCTGGTCCACAACGCGATCGTTCACAACGCCTGGTCCGACGACCAGCCGCGCGACAGGTCGGTATGGGTGACGACGGGCGTGGACGACGCGGGCGCGCGGCTGATGGTGGCCAACACCGGCGAGCACCTCGCGCCAGAGATCATCGCTACCCTCACCGAGCCGTTCCGGCGCGGCAGCGAGCGGATCCGCACCGACGACGAGGGCGTTGGCCTTGGGTTGGCCATCGTCCGCAGCATCACGGATGCCCATGGCGGCACCCTCACCCTGGCGCCCCGGCCCGACGGCGGCATGACCGCGACGGTGCTGCTGCCTGCGGCGCATGATCGCTGAGGTGCCCCCACCGCTCGGCGGGGCGCCGTGCGAAGAGGTCGGGCCCGACTGCATCCCGCCCGGCTCCTCCCTACCGGCCCGGCCCGAGGGATCTCGGTGGATGGGGTTCGACCTGCCGGCGGCGGCCATGACCGTGGGCGTGGTCGCCACGGTCGCCGTCGTCCTCGGCGCCGTCCTCACCCTCATGCTCCGGCGCCGGACGTCGATCTCGCGACCTCGCGCCACCTGGATCGGGTTCACGGCGCTCTCGGCGATGGCGGTCCTCGTGATCACCATGGTCCCGGGTGGGCAGCGCGTGCCCTCGGCCTGCTACCTGCGCGTCGACGGCTCCATCCTCAACTGGCTCACGCAGAGCCAACCGCTGGCCAACGTCTTGATGCTCGTCCCGCTCGGCATCGCCCTTCCGCTCGCGGCTCGCGGCACCGGCTGGTATCGGTGGTCGTTCCTTGCGCTGTTCGCCTTCCCGGTGGTGATCGAGGCGGCGCAGTCTCGGCTGCCGCTCGGTCGCGCCTGCGACCTCACCGACGTCGTCGACAACTGGTGGGGCGTGGTGATCGGCATCGGCCTCGGCTGGGCGGGAAGCGCGATCTGCGCGGGCAGGGGTGCGCCCTGTGGGACCGCCAAGTCCCTTCCCACCAGCACCCCTGGATGATCCGCCGCCGCCACGCGTGTGGGGTTGCGGGGACGACGTCGAGGCCGTGGCCGACGACACGTTCGTGCACGGGCCCGATGCTTCGGAGGCCTCGTGGTGGAGGCCGAGCTGCTGTGGTGATCCTGGTGCTGCCCGGCATGGACGGCGCGAGACGTGGGGCTTGACGGTGGCCTCGCTCATGACCTCGTCCCTGGCCCGAATCGAGGCCCGTGTCCGACGGCCGGTGTGCGATCGTTCGCCGGTGGAGCAGGTGCATCGGGCCGAGGACGGCGAGCTGTGCGGTGGCGTCGAGCCGATCGGTGCGCGCTGGCGCGCGTGCACCGTGTTCGGCGGCGTGCTCGGCGAGCACGACGATCGCGCCGGGGCGGTTGCCCAGGTGCGCTCGGAGGGGCTCGCGTCGCTGAGCGAGGCGTGGACCCTCGTGGAGCGGGCGACGGGAGACGAGCAGCCCGTCCGCCTCGTGGAGGTCGACCCGGGCTCGGTCACGCTTGCGCTGGACTCCGTGTTCTACCCGGGTGTCCCCACCCGCACGATCGCGACCTCCGACCTCGCCGACGGAGGCCGCTGGCTGCTCCGCCGATGAGCGAGGTCGAAACCTGCTTCGGCGGGCCGCCGGGCGCGGCCTACCGTCGCCCGCATGTTCCGGTGATGGCCCCGGCACGCGACGCGTGCAGCACCGTCGGCGAGCGGCCCCGCCCCGTCGGCGCGCCCCACCGGCCTCCCAGGACCCGATCCGACCTGCTGCCTCGATCGGCGGCACGGTCGGCGATCGGCAGGAGCTCCCGGTCGCCCGATGCCCCCGGCTCGGCCCCCCGGCCTCGAGCCCCGATCCCGAAGGGATCCCCCATGCCCGAGCACCCTCGCCCACCCCAGCCGCGCCGCCGCGCCGGCTCCGGCCGCACCACGCCGAAGGGCACCCGCCCGCCCGGCGTCGACGACCGGCGCCCGCCCGCACCCTCGGTCGGGGTGGACCACCACCTCGACACCTCGCGCCGCGCCGACCCGCACGGTCGCTCGACCCCGCCCGTCGTCCCCCGGCAGCGGTCCGGCCACCGCGGCGGGCGGTAGCCGTCAGATCGACCAGGGGGCGATGGCATCGGGGTCGATGCCGTGGCGGGCGATGGCCTTGGCCACCGCACCGCGCTTCACCTGGCCGTCCTCGGCGAGGGCGGCGAGCGCCGCCACCACCACGTGGCCGGCGTCGACCTCGAAGAACCGCCGCAGCGCCTCGCGGGTGTCGGACCGGCCGAAGCCGTCGGTGCCGAGCGAGGTGTAGCGGCGACCGTCGGGCACCCAGCGCGAGATCTGGTCGGGCACCGCGCGCATGAAGTCGGTGACGGCGACGATCGGGCCGGCGGACCCGGCGAGCAGCTCGGTGACCCGGGCGGTCCGGCGGTCCTCGCCCGGGTGGAGGCGGTTCCAGCGCTCGACGGCCATGGCCTCCTCGCGCAGGCGCTTGTAGGAGGTGGCGCTCCACAGCTCGGGCACCACGCCCCACCGTTCGGCCAGCTCCGCCGCGGCTTCGCGCACCGCGCCCTGAGCCGGGCCCGAGAACAGGAGCGTGACCTTCGGGCCCTCGATGCTGGGCGGTGCCGCCCAGCGGTAGAGGCCCTCGAGGATGCCGGCGCGCGCCTCGGGGTCGTCGGGCTCAGCGGGCATCACGTAGTTCTCGTTGTGCAGGGTCAGGTAGTAGAAGACGTCCTCGGGGTCGGGGCCGTACATCCGCTCGATGCCGTGGCGGACGATCTCGGCGGTCTCGTAGGCGAACGCGGGGTCGTAGGCCTCGCACGACGGCACGGTGGAGGCCAGCACCAGGCTGTGGCCGTCCTGGTGCTGCAGGCCTTCGCCGAGCAGCGTGGTGCGCCCGGCGGTCGCGCCGAGCAGGAAGCCGCGGGCCCGCGCGTCGGCGGCCGCCCAGATCAGGTCGCCCACCCGCTGGAAGCCGAACATCGAGTAGAAGATGAAGAACGGCACCATCGGGACGCCCCGGGTGGCGTAGCTGGTGGCTGCGGCGATCCACGATGACAGGGCGCCCGCCTCGGTGATGCCCTCCTCCAGCAGCTGGCCGTCGATCGACTCGTGGTAGCTCAGCAGGAGCTTGTGGTCGACGGGCTCGTACTTCTGGCCCTCGGCGGCGTAGATGCCGAACTCCTTGAAAAGGGAGTCCATCCCGAAGGTCCGGGCCTCGTCGGGGATGATCGGCACGATCCGCGAGCCGAACCCCTCGTCGCGCCCGAGCGCGCGCAGCATGCGGGTGAAGGCGGTGGTGGTCGACGCCGCCTTCTTCGCCGACCCCTGGCGGAACTCGTCGAACGCCGAGTCGGCGGGGAGGGCGAGCGCCCGTCGGTCGCGCACCACCCGGCGGGGGAGCGACCCGTCGAGCGCCCGGCGCCGGCCCATCAGGTACTCCTGCTCCACCGAGCCCTCGGCGAAGCGGAGGTAGGGCGGCTCGGCCCCCTCGGCGAGCGCCTCCTCGGGGATCTCCTCCTCGACGTGGAGCCGGGTGCGCAGGGCGCGCAGCTGGGCGTTGGAGAGCTTCTTGATCTGGTGGGTGGCATTGCGGCCCTCCACCTCGGTCCCGAGCGTCCAGCCCTTCACGGTCTTGGCCAGGATCACCGTCGG
>JAGQSL010000136.1:22163-22427 GCA_020439525.1 Acidimicrobiales bacterium
GCGGCGTAGAGCTTGCGGTAGTCGTGGCCGCCGCGCGGCAGCCACCGCAGGTCGTCATCGCTCAGGTGCTCGACCATCTTGCGCAAGCGTGGATCGGGCCCGAAGAAGTGCTCGCGGATGTAGGCCCCGTCCTCCACGGTGTAGCGCTGGAACTCGCCGTCGACCGTCTCGTTCATCTTCTTCACGAGCACGCCGTCGTGGTCGTCCTCGATGAGCGGATCCCACCCCGAGCCCCAGATGACCTTGATCACGTTCCACCCGGCG
>JAGQSL010000136.1:22486-25387 GCA_020439525.1 Acidimicrobiales bacterium
GCTGCAGGTTGCAGTTGACCACCCACGTCAGGTTGTCGAGGCGCTCGCGCCCGGCGAGCCCGATGGCGCCCAGGGTCTCGGGCTCGTCGACCTCGCCGTCGCCCACGAAGCACCAGATGCGGCTCTGCGAGGTGTCGTCGAGGCGGCGATGGTGGAGGTAGCGGTCGAAGCGGGCGTGGTAGATCGACGTGATCGGCCCGAGGCCCATCGACACGGTGGGGAACTCCCAGAACTCCGGCATCAGGCGCGGGTGCGGGTAGCTGGAGAGCCCGTGGCCCGAGATCTCGCGGCGGAAGTGGTCGAGGTGGCCCTCGTCGATGCGGCCCTCGAGGAAGGCGCGGGCGTAGATGCCCGGGGCGGCGTGGCCCTGGATGTAGACCGAGTCGCCCGGGCTGCCGTCGTCCTTGCCGCGGAAGAAGTGGTTGAAGCCCACGTCGTAGAGCGCGGCCGACGACGCGAAGGTGGCCAGGTGGCCACCGATCCCCTCGGCCGCCTTGTTCGCCTTCACCACCATCACCGCCGCGTTCCAGCGGATGAAGGCCCGGATGCGCCGCTCGACGTCGATGTCGCCGGGGAACCAGTACCGCGCCTGCTCGTCGGCCAGCGGGATCGTGTTGACGTAGGGCGTCGTGACCGGATCGGCCAGGCCGAGGCCGAGGTCGTCGGCCCGGGCCAGCAGGCGCTGGAGCAGGTACGCCGCCCGGGCCGGGCCCAGCCGGCCGGCCACCGCATCGAGCGAGTCGAGCCACTCCCGGGTCTCGCCGGGGTCGGCGTCGTACAGCTGGTCGACATACGCGTCGTCGATGCCCATGGAGCCATCGTGCCCGCTCGGCGTCCCGTTCGCACCCGACCTTGGTCCCGTCCTCGGTGGTCCGCCCCCGGTTCTGCCGCGCAGGGTGGTCGGTGGTGACCGGTGGGCGCGGCAGGACGGGTGCGGCGGGCGGCGAGGGCGGTCCGGCGGGGTGGGCGAGCGGGGTCGGGCACACTGGGCGGATGGGTGATCCGGGGCTGCGCGTGTACACCGACGGGGCGTGCTCGGGGAACCCCGGCCCGGGTGGCTGGGCGTGGGCCTCGTCGCCCGCCCACCACGACTCGGGCGGCGACCCCGCCACCACGAACAACAAGATGGAGCTCCTCGCCGTCCTCCGGGCCATCGAGGCCAACCCCGGCCCGCTCACGGTGGTCATGGACTCGACCTACGTGAAGGACGGGCTCCAGAAGTGGTCGATCAACTGGGCCCGCAACGGCTGGCGCACCAAGGCCGGCGAGCCGGTGAAGAACCGCGAGCTGTGGGAGCCGCTGTGCGCGCTGCGCGACGCGAGGAAGGGCGAGCTGAGCTTCGAGTGGGTGAAGGGCCACAGCGGCGACCCCATGAACGACCTGGTCGACGAGCTCGCCGTGGCCCAGCGCGACCGCTACCGGGAGCAGCAGGGGCCGAGCGCGGCCGCGGCCCAGGGCGGCGGCGCCGGGAAGCTGACCGACCTGCCGCCCGACGAGCAGCGCGCGGAGCGGCGCCGTCGCGACCCTCGCATCCCCGACGGCCACCTCCTCGCCGTGCTCGGCATGCCGCCCGATCGCCTGGGCGGTTGGGACCCCAGCCCCGAGGCCGACGCGGTCCGGGCCAAGCTGCGCGACCTGATCGCCGGTCACGCCGCCCTGGCGCCCGACCTGCGCGTGGTCACCGGCGTCCGGCCTGGTGCCGAGCTGCTCGGCGCCGAGGCGGCGGTGCTCGCCGACGTGCCCTTCGTCGCCGTGCTGCCCTTCCCCGACCAGGACCGCAACCTCAACCCGGCCGCGAGGGCCCGCTACGCCGACCTGCTCGGCCGAGCCGACGAGGTGGTGCAGCTCGAGCGCAAGAGCCCCGCCGATGCCGACGCCTTCCGCAAGGCGATGCGCCGGCGCGACGTGTGGCTCGCCTCGGCGGTCGACGAGGCGATCCTCGTCTGGGACGAGCGCGATGACCGCCTCGACCGCCTCTTCGCCGACCTCGACGTTCGCCTCGGCGCCGGCCTGACGGTGCTGCACCCGTGACCGGGGCCCGGCCGATCGTCCACGTCGGCGTCGACACCGGTGGCACCTTCACCGACGTGGTGGCCGACGACGGCACCATCGCCAAGGTGCCCTCCACGCCCGAGGACCCGGGCGAAGCGGTGCGAGCGGCCAGCGCCCAGGTCCTGCCCGCCGGGGTGGCCCGGCCGGCTCGGCTCGCCCACGGCACCACCGTCGCCACCAACGCCCTGCTCGAGCGGAAGGGCGCCCGGGTGGCGCTGGTGGCCAACGGGGGCTTCGGCGACGTGATCGAGATCGCCCGCCAGGACCGGCCCTCCCTCTACGACCCCTGGGCCGATCGCCCCGCCCCGCTCGTCGAGCGCGACGACCGCCTCGAGGTGCGCGGCCGGCTCGACGCCCACGGCGACGAGCTCGAGGCGCTCGACGTGGCCACCCTCCCAGAGGTCCCCGCCGGCGTGGAGGCCGTGGCGGTGACGCTCCTGCACAGCGACCTCGACGATCGCCACGAGCGGGCCGTCGCCGACGAGCTGCGGCGCCGGGGGCACGACGTCACGATCTCGGCCGACGTGTCGCCCCAGTTCCGCGAGTACGAGCGGACGGTCACCACGGTCGCCAACGCCTACCTGCGGCCCCGCTGTCGTGACTACCTCGCCCGGTTGGCCGACGCCGCCGACGAGGTGGTGGTGATGACCTCGGCGGGTGGCCTGGTGCCCGTCGCCGAGGGGGCCGAGGTGCCGGTCTCGCTGCTGCTGTCGGGGCCGGCCGGCGGCGTGCTGGCGGCGGCCGCCGCCGCCGAGGCCGCCGGGTTCCCCGACGCGGTGACCTTCGACATGGGGGGTACCTCCACCGATGTGTGCCTGGTGCGCGGCGGCGTGCCCGAGCCGGCGGGGG
>JAGQSL010000137.1:0-1919 GCA_020439525.1 Acidimicrobiales bacterium
CGCGCTTGGCGGCCTCCTCGAGGCGGTGCAGGTGCTCGTCGAGGTCGGCCTTCGACGCCCAGGCCGTGCCGTAGATGCGCTGCAGCATGGGGTTCTTCTCGTCGCCGCGCCAGTAGGCGCCTGCGATGCGCATGAGCTTGAAGTGCCCGAGGAAGTCCTTGGTGGTGGGCACGTGGGGGCCTCGGCACAGATCGACGAACCCCGGGTAGCCGTCGAACGCCGGCCGGGCCCAGGGCGCGGCGGGCGGGTTCTCGTAGGTGCGGACCCGACCCGGCTCGGTCACCGACGTGGGGTCGTCGGCCTCGCCGTCGATGATCTCGAGCTTGAACCGGTGCCCGGCGAAGACCCGACGAGCCTCGTCCTCGCCCAGCTCCTCGCGCACGAACGGCTGCGACTCGGCCATGATCTCGCGCATGCGCGCCTCGATGCGCTCGAGGTCCTCGGGCACGAACGTGCCCGGGCGTCCGTCGGCGCCCGGCGGCAGCTCGAAGTCGTAGTAGAAGCCATCCTCCACCGGCGGGCCGATGGCGAAGGTGGCACCGGGGAACAGCTCGAGGACGGCTTGGGCCATCACGTGGGTCGTGGAGTGGCGGATCGTGTAGAGGCCCCGCTCGGAGGTGGCCGTGACGATCTCGACGACATCGCCGTCAGCCAGCTCCCACACCAGGTCGCGCTCGACGCCGTTGACCGTCCCGATCACGGCCGCCTTGGCCAGGCCCCGCCCGATCGACGCGGCCAGCCCGGCGACGGTGGTGCCCGCGGGGACCTCGCGGGAGCTTCCGTCGGGCAGCGTGATCGTGATGTCGGCCATGGGCCGAGCGTAGGCGAGCGCCCTCAGCCCACCGAACGACGAATCGGCCGCCGCAGGGCATCGGCCGACGACCGGGGCGCGGTCGCCTCGACGAACGCGTGCTCGCCCTCGACCCGCTCGAGCGACGCGGGGCCGACGCCGTCGGCCGACCCGTTCGCGGCCGACCCGTTCGCGGCCGACCCGTTGACCGCGGCGCCGTTCGCCGTCGCCCCGTGCAGGGCGTCGGTGGCGGTGGCCGCCGGCGTGGCCGTGGTCTCGGTGGCCGACCGCTTCTTGTTGGCGTACTCGTCCACGTACTCCTGGCCCGACAGCTCGCGGATCTCGAACATCACCTCGTCGATGATCTGGCGCAGCACGAGGCGGTCGTCGGCGCGATCGGCGTAGCGGCTGGCGTCGATGGGCCGGCCGAAGCGGATGGTGACCGGCAACCGGAGCTTCGGGAGCTTGGCCTCGGGCGGCATGACCTCGCGGGCGCCGGTGATGCCGATCGGGATGATCGGCGCGCCGGTCCGCAGGGCCAGCCGGGCGGGACCGGTGTGACCGCGGTACAGGCGACCGTCGCGGCTGCGCGTGCCCTCGGGGTAGATGCCGAAGAGCTGGCCCGACTCGAGGAGGCGCTGGGCCGTGGCCAGGGCCCGCTCCCCCGCGTCGCCGCCGTCGCGGTCGATGGGGATCATGCCGAGCGCGGGGAACAGCTTGCGCGTCTTCCAGTCGTCCATGTACTCGGCCTTGCCGACGTAGGTGACCCGCCGTGGGAGCAGGGCCGGCACGAAGAACGAGTCGAGGACCGAGGTGTGGTTGGGGCACAAGATGGCCCCGCCGTGCTCCGGCACGTTGTCGACCCCCTCGAGCCGGAAGCGCCAGGACGCGCGGAACAGCGGCGTGAGGACGGCCTTGGCGACCGGATAGAGCTTGCCCACCTCGGTGTCGGACATGGTGCGCCCATCTTGCCCCACGCGGGCCGCGCCCGCGTCCGGCCCCGGAGGCGTCAGGGACGCGACAGGTCGACGCCGAGGAGCATCGCCGCGGCGCTGACCCCCCGACCGGCGGTCGCCGCCGCGTCGATGGCCGCGACCGCGCTCGGCGTGTCGAGGTCGTCGTCGAGCGC
>JAGQSL010000137.1:2048-2169 GCA_020439525.1 Acidimicrobiales bacterium
GCAGCCAGGCGGATCGCCCGGGTGTCCCACTCCTTGCGGAGCTCGCTCACGAACACCAGGTTGCCGAGCGACTTCGACATCTTCTCGCCGTCCATCCGCACCATCGCCTGGTGCATCCAGT
>JAGQSL010000137.1:2188-12005 GCA_020439525.1 Acidimicrobiales bacterium
GCCTCGGACTGGGCGGACTCGCACTCGTGGTGGGGGAAGACCAGGTCGCTGCCGCCACCGTGCAGGTCGATCGTCGTGCCGAGCTCGCGCAGGGCGAGCGCCGAGCACTCGATGTGCCAGCCCGGTCGCCCCGGCCCCCAGCGCGACTCCCACGCCGGCTCGTCGGGCGCCGAGGGCTGCCACAGCACGAAGTCGAGCGGGTCGCGCTTGTTGGGGTCGTCCACGTTGCCGCCCCGTTCGGCGGCGAGGGCCAGCATCTCGTCGCGAGAGCAGTGGCTCACCTCGCCGAAGCGGTCCCAGCTGCTCACGTCGAAGTAGACGGCGCCCCCGGACTCGTAGGCGTGGCCACGGTCGAGCACCTTGCCGATCAAGCCGCGGATGTCGGCGATCGCCGAGGTGGCCCGGGGCTCGCTGTGGGCGGGGAGCAGCTCGAGGGCGGCGATGTCGTCGTCGAAGCGAGCGACCTCGGACGCGGCCAGGTCGAGGTAGTGCACGCCCAGCTCGCGCGCCTTGCGGAGCAGGTCGTCGTCGACATCGGTGATGTTGCGGACGCAGCGGGTCTCGTGGCCGAGGTCGCGCAGCCGCCGCTGCAGCACGTCGTAGGTGAGGTAGGTGGCGGCGTGGCCGAAGTGCGTGGCGTCGTAGGGGGTGATGCCGCACGTGTACATCGTCACGAGCGGACCGGGCTCGAAGGGCACCACCGCCTGGCGGGCGGTGCACCAGAGCCGCAGGGGCCCGCCCACGACCGGTGCGTCAGCCATCGCTGGGCTCGGGCGGTGCCGGCTCGGCCACCTCGGCGCGCTCGGGCTCGGGGATGCCCGTGAACTTCACCGCGACCCGGGTCTTGTAGTGCACGTTGAGCTGGAGGAGCACCGCGGTGAACGACTCGATCGGGGTCGCCTGCGACAGGCCACCCGCGTCGAGCGGGCGCATGTTCGGGACCGACGCCACGATCTTCGACGTGACCTCGGTGGCTCGGGGGAAGTCCGAGCAGATCAGCACGTCGGACTCGATGGGGTGGTCGAGGTCGCCGAGCTCCTTGGCCGGGACGTGGTGGAAGCCGGCCGCCACCTGGCAGTCGGGCACGGCGGCCTGCACGCTGGCGGCGACCGAGCCGCGCGGCGGGACCAGCGGCTGGAACTCCTTGCCGATGCGGGTGAGCGCGTTGGCCATGCAGATCACGACCTTGCCGTGCAACTGCTCGGCCACCGACGTGGCCGTGCCGTAGGCGCCGTCCCACGGGGTGGCGATCACCACCACGTCGGCGGCCGCGGCCGCGGCGTTGTCGCCGGCGACGATGCGCAGGCCCCGGTCGGGCCACTCGGCGAGGAGCTTGTCGACCGCCTCCATGGCCCGGTACTTCGAACGGGAGCCGACCACGATCTCGTAGCCGACCGATGCCAGTCGGGCGCCGAGGGCGCTGCCCGCGGGTCCCGTACCTCCGAGGATGCCGATCTGCACGGGCGACACCCTAGGAGGCGTCGCTCGCCACCGGGCAAACCTCGCAGCCGGCCGGGCGAGGCGATGTGGTCGGCCGGGCTTCGATGGTGGCCTAGCCTGCCGCCGTCCGAGAGGGGGAGCTGCGCTGGACGCCATCGACCGACTGACCGCCGCCATCGACGCCGACGACGCGCCGGGCCTCGAGGCGATCGTGGCGTCGGATCCGGGGGTGCTGCGCGCCGAGCCCGACGGGGTGTCGATCGTGCGCCTCGCCTGCTACCGCGGACGGGCCGAGCTCGGCGCCCGGCTCGTCGAGCTCGGCGCCGAGGTCGACCCGTTCGATGCCGCCGCGCTCGGCGACGTGGACCGCCTGCGCGACCTGCTGGACGACGACCCCGACGCGGCCACCGCCGAGGCGGCCGACGGGTTCTCCGCGCTCCACCTCGCGGCATGGTTCGGACGCCCCCGGTGCGCCGAGCTGCTGCTCGCCCGCGGCGCGGACCCCGAGCAGGTGGCGGGCAACGGGACCGACCTGCGCCCGCTCCACAGCGCCGCGGCCGCCGGCCAGACGGTGATCGCCCACCTGCTGCTCGATCGCGGGGCCGACATCGAGGCGCCCCAGCAGGCCGGCGTCCGCGCCCTGCACTCGGCCGCCCACCGCGACGACGCGGCGATGGTCGCCCTGCTCCTCGACCGCGGTGCCGATCCGGCCGCCGCCACCGACGACGGCCGCACGGCGCGCGACCTGGCCTCGGACCCCGCGGTGCTCGCCCTGCTGCCCTGAGGGCACGACCTCAGGGGCGATCGAGGAGGAGCACCAGCCCGGGGCCCTCGACCGCGAGCTCGCCCTCCACCGGCGCCGCCGCGCCCGGCTCGACGCCTCGCGCCCGTGCCGCGTCGAGCGCCACCCACCAACGGCCGGGCGGCAGCCGGAACGTCACCGGCCCCACCGGCGCGGCGAGGACCACGGCGGTCGCGTCGAGCGGTCCGGGCGCGGCCAGCACGGCCTGCATCCCGAGCTCGCCGTGGTCGGTCCAGTCGGCGTCGACGAAGGGGTTCCCGTCGTCCATCAGCCACCGCACCGACGGGTCGCCGGGGGCGACCCAACCGGCTCGCCGCAGGGCCGGGTGGGCTCGGCGCAGCTCGACCGCGGCCGCGACCCAGGCGACCAGGTCCCAATCGGCGTTCGCCCAGTCGAGCCCCCAGCGGTCGGGCTCGAGCGTGTAGCCGTCGGCCGAACCGGCCTGCGACCGGCCGAGCTCATCGCCCGAGGCCAGCATCGCGACGCCCTGGGCGACGAGGACCGAACCGAGCAGGGCGCGCTGGCGCCGCTGGCGCACGCGGACGACGTCGGGATCGTCGGTCGGGCCCTCGAGGCCGCCGTTCGACGATCGCTGGCCGTGGCCGCCGCCCGTGGGCGCGGCGTAGGTCACCAGGTCGGCGACGGTGAAGCCGTCGTGGGTGGCGACGGCGCTGATGCCCGCGGTGGCGTCGCGGTCGCCCCCGCCGAAGCGGTCCGCGCTGCCGGTGAGCCGGGTGGCCCACGCCGACCACCGGGGGTGCTCGCCCCGCCAGAGGTCGCGCACGTCGTCGCGGAAGCGGTCGTTCCACTCTCGCCAGGGAGCGGGGAAGCGCCCTCCGGCGTACCCATCGGGCCCGATGTCCCAGGGCTCGGCGATGAGGCGGACGTCGGCCAGCCGGGGCTCGGCCGCGAGCTCGGCCAGGAGGGGTGCCTCGGGGGTGGGACCGTCGTCGCCGCGGATGAGCGTGGCCGCCAGATCGAAGCGGAAGCCATCGACGCCGTACTCGTCCACCCAGCGGACCAGCAGCTCGCGCACCAGCCGGCGGATCCAGGGCGATCGGACGTCGACGGCGTTGCCGCACCCGGTCACGTCCTCGTCGACCAGCCCGTCGAGACCGGGGATGAACCGGTAGGCGGCGGCGCTGTCGAAGCCCCGCCACGACAGGATGGGGCCCACCCCGAGCGAGCCCTCGCACGTGTGGTTGAAGACCACGTCCAACCAGACCTCGATGCCGGCCTGGTGGAGTGTGGCGATCGCCGCCCGCAGCTCGGCGACGGGATCGCCTCCCGCCGTGGCGTAGCCGGCGTGGGGCGCGCCCCACGCCAGCGGGTTGTAGCCCCACACGTTGCGCGCGTGGCGGGCCACGAGGTCGGCTTCGCTGATGAAGTGCTGCACCGGGAGCAGCTCCACCGCCGTGACCCCGAGGCGCAGCAGGTGGTCGACCACCGCCGGCTCGGCCAGCCCGGCGTAGCGGCCGCGCCGCTCGGCGGCCACCAGCGGATGCCGGGCCGTCAGGTGCCCGACGTGGGCCTCGTACGCGATCGTGTCGGACCACGCCCGGCGGGCGGGCCGCTCGGGCGGCGCGGCGGGCGCCGCGCCCACCACCGATCGCGGCACGAGCGGCGCCGAGTCCACGCCGGGGGCGGTCAGCTCGGGCACCCACCGGACGGTGCCCTCCACCCGGCGCGCCGCCGGGTCGACGAGCAGCTTGGCCGGGTCGCACGCGTGGCCCGCTCGGGGCTCGCCTGGGCCGTGCACGCGATAGCCGTAGCGCTGGCCGACGCCGACCCCGGCGACGTCGGCCCGCCAGAGATCGCCGTCGCCCCGCTGGAGGTCGACCCGCTCCTGCTCGACCCCATCGGGATCGAAGAGGCACAGCTCGATGCGCTCGGCCACCCCCGAGCTCACGAGGAACCGGGTGCCCGCCCCGTGCGCGGTCGCGCCGAGCTGCTCGTCGATCGGCGGCTCGGCGGTCACCGCGCCATCCTCCCAGCTCACGGACGGGGTCGAGGCCGACCCTCGGCGACGAGCGCGAGCAGGCGCTCGCGCGACCGATCGATCTCGTCGCGCAGCAGCCGCTCGACCACGGGCTGGAAGAGCCCGCCCCCGTACTGCAGCGTCATCCGCAGCCGGGCGGCCGGGCGGCCGTCCTCGGCTGGGGCCGGGTCGACGGCGGCCGTGAGGCACCAGGGGCTGTGGTCGCGGCCGTCGAGCTCGGTCCGCTCGAAGCGGACCAGCTCCGGCGGACGGTGCTCGGCTCGGACCATCCGCAGGCGCTTGGTCCGAGCGAGCGGCCCGAGCTTCCCTCGCAGGTCGACGGCCCAGGATCCGTCGTCCTCGGGCGTCGCCCGGGTGACGAGCCCGTTCCACGCCGGGTAGCGCGAGAGGTCCTCGACGAACGAGAACAGGCGCTCCGTCGAGCACGGGGCGACGAGCTCGGCTTCGATGTCCACCTGCTCAGTGTGGTGCGCGCCCGCCGTCGCCCGAAACCGGAGGATGTCGAGGCACGCCGAGGGCGGCGAGCAGCTCGGCCCGATCGGCCACGAAGGCCGGCTCGCCCACGAGGTCGGGCGACCGTGGCCGTTGGTGCGCCACCCGATGGTCGGCCACCACCCGGCCCGGGGCCGCGGACAGCACGACCACCCGATCGGCGAGCAGCAGCGCCTCCTCGACGTCGTGGGTCACGAGCAGCACCGTCCGGCGAGGTGCGCCGTCGGCGGCGTCCTCCCACACGGAGGCCAGCCACCCCTGCAGCTCCTGGCGGGTGAGCGCGTCGAGGGCGCCGAACGGCTCGTCGAGGAGCAGCACCGGCGCCGGGTCGAGGAACGTGCGCAGCACGGCGACGCGCTGGCGCATGCCACCCGAGAGCTCGGCGGGCCAGCGGGGGGCCACCTCCCCGAGCCCGAAGCGGTCGAGCAGCTCGAGGGCGCGGCGGCGCGCCTGCTTCGGGTCCTCGCCACCCACGAGCGCGGCGAGCACAGCGTTGTCGAGCACCGAGCGCCACGGCAGCAGGGCGTCGCGCTGGGGCATCCAGGCGCACGAGCCCGGGCGTCCGGCCACGGAGCGGCCGGCCACGTGGGCCGAGCCGCCGTCGGGCACGAGGAGCCCGGCGAGCACCCGCAGCAGCGTCGACTTGCCGCACCCGCTCGGGCCCACGATCGCCACGAACGAGCCCGACGCCACCGAGAGGTCGAGACCCTCGAGGGCGACCACCGGGCGCGACCGGCTACCCCGCTGCACTCGGAGGTCGTGCACCTCGACCGAGCCCGGTGCTGCACTCATGGATCGGGGAGGTACTCGTCGGTCCAGGCGGCCGCCGGATCCACCTCGGCGTCGAGCATCCCGGCGCCGTCGAGGAACGCGGTGAACCGCTCCCAGACCGCGGGGTCCTGGTGGCCCCACGTGGCCGGGTCGTCGGCGTAGCGGGTCGACAGGTACTCGGCGCTGGCCCGCACGAGGGCGGGATCGAGGTCGGGCGCGCCGGCCAGGAGGGCGTCGGTCGCCGCGGCCGGGTCGGCCATCGCCCCCCGGTAGCCCCGTGCGGTGGCCTCGAGGAAGGCCCGGAGGTCGTCGGGCCGCTCGGTCTCCACCTGGGTGGAGGTGGCGAGCAGCGGCGTGTACCAGTCGGGGATGCACTCGGTCTGGTCGGCCAGCTCGATGCGGTTGGTGTCGACGTCGGCCTGGTCGAGGCGGATGCCGTCCCAGCCGTCGAAGATCCAGACCACGTCGTACTGGTCGCGCTCGAGGCCGATGCGGTAGTCGGCGTCGCCGACGTCCACCGACCGCACCTTCGACGGGTCGCCGCCGTCGCACGTGACGAGCGCGTCGATGAGCGCCTGCTCGAGCGGGCCGCCGTACCCTCCGTAGGTCGCGCCCTCGAGGTCTCGCGGCGTCTCGATGCCATCGGCGGCGAGCGACACCAGGCTCGAGGTGTTGTGCTGGAGGATCGCGGCCACGCTCTGGATCGGGAGCCCCTGGGCGATCGCCGGCAGCACCTCCTCCTGCACCGACACGGCGACGTCGGCCTTGCCGGCCACGAGGCCCTGGAGCGACCCGGCCTCCCCCGGCTCCACGAACCGGACGTCGAGGCCCGCGTCGCGATACCAGCCCTCGGCCTGGGCCAGGTACATCCCGGCGTGGTTGGTGTTGGGGGTCCAGTCGAGCACGACGGTGAAGCGCCGGAGCCCCGAGCCCGAGCCGTCGCTGCTCGCTCCCCCGCTGCCGCAGGCGGTGAGCGGCAGGAGCGCCAGGGCGACCAGTGCCAGCAGGGCGCCCCGGCGCCGCGAGGTGGTGGACGAGATCATGGTTCCTCCTGGAGGTCGAGCCACGGGGTGGCGCGGCGGCCGACGGCGCCGACCACGGCGTAGAGCAGGGCGCTGAGCAGCGCGACGAGGGCGACCGCCACGAACACCACGTCGATCCGGTACTGCTTGGACTCGCGCAGGATCGCCTTGCCGAGCCCCTGGTCGGCGGCGCCACCGCCCAGGTACTCGGCGATGACCGCGCCGCCCATGGCGTAGACGGCGGCGATGCGGAGCCCGCCGAAGAACGACGGGAGGGCCGAGGGGATCCGCACGAGGCGCAGCTCCTCGAACCGTGAGGCGCCCATCGACCGGACCAGGTCGACGTGGTCGGCGTCGGCGCCGTCGAGGCCCGTGACCGTGGCGATCACGACCGGGAACACGACGATCAGCACCACGAGCAGCACCTTGGGGGCAGACGAGTACCCGAACCAGGCCACCAGCAGGGGCGCGAGGACGATGAGCGGCACGGTCTGGCTGGCGGCGAGCAGCGGCAGCACCACGGACCGCACCAGCCGGACCTGGGCCGCGAGCACGGCGAGGCCCACCCCGGCGACGGTGCCGATGACCAGGCCGATGAGCGCGACGGCGCTCGTGGCCCACAAGCGCGCCGGCTGGTCGGCGCGGGTGGACCAGGCGGTCCGGGCGATGTGCGCGGGGGTCGGGAGGACGTAGTCGGCGATGCCCCGCCACGACACCCAGAGCTGCCAGGCGACCAGGACGGCGGCGAACGCCACGGCGGGCGGGAGGGCCCGCCGCCAGGCGCGCCCCGGGCCGCGGCCGGCCGTCACGTTCGGAACTTGCGGGTCAGCCGGTCCATCGTCGGGCCGTCGTCGCCGGCTCCCTCGGCCAGCTTGACCACGCTGATGGTGAAGGTGGCCCCGGCGGCGAGGGTGGCCTCGTGGGCCGCACGCAGGGCTGCCCACACGGCATCGGGTGGTCCCTCGAACGTGGTGCCGAGGGCGCTGACCTCGGCCTGGAGGCCCGACGATCGCAGCACGGCGATGGCGGCCTCCACGTGGGCGTGAGGGTCGTCGTCGGTGCCCGACGGGCGGGGCAGGACCTGCAGCTCGGCGATCATCGATCTCCTCCAGCTCGGGGGGTGGGGTCGTAGGCGGTGGCCCTCGGCGGGACCGTCGGGGCGGTGAGGCCGGGGCGCAGGGAGACGAGGACGCCCTCGTGCAGCGCGATCTGGGCGATCGGTGCGGTCAGCTCGTTGCTCATGGCACGCGTCGTGCCGGCCACGAGGTCGGCATCGACGAGGGGCCACCGGACGCCCGTCGTGGTCACGCCGCGCGCCGGGCCGTGGACCGGCAGCAGCGACAGCGCGTCGCCGACCGCGCCGGTCACGGCGCGCGGCCGGCCAGCTCGGACCACCTCGACCGTGGCCGCCCCGAGGCGGGCCGTCACCTCGAGGTCGGCGAGCGGCTCGGCGCTCAGCGCCAGGAGGTCGGCGAGCAGGTGGTCGAGCCGCCCACCGCCCGGCCCCACCACCAGGAGCCGGCCGAGGCCGGCGCGCGGGGCGAGCTCGCCGACGATCAGGTCGAGGGCGAGCTCGAGGTCCGTGGCGTCCTTGTCGGGCAGGTGGCGGTGCACGGTGGTCCCCCGTGCGATCGCATCGGCCACCAGCTCGGGGCGCACCGAATCCAGGTCGCCGACGAGGTGGTGGGCCTCGATCCCCGCGTCGTGGAGGCGCGCGAGGCCGGCGTCGGCCGCCACGACGAGCGACCCGGCGGGCAGGCTGGGAGGCAGCGCCGTCGGACCGTCGGGCGCGCCGCCGGTGGCGAGCAGGACGATCGGTTCATCGGGGATCGGGGCGTCGGCACCCACGCGTCGCTTCCCTTCGCTGGCATTACCCAGATCAGGTGACGGGTCGGTGGCGGTGCCCGGAGGCGCGTCCACCCTCTCAGCCCGTTGCCACGAGCTCCCCGGCGGTCGGTTTCGAACCCAGGCTAGCGGACGGGCTCGTCGGCGCGATCAGGCGGTGCAGGCGAGGACCGCGTCGAGCAGGCCGCGGCTGCGCGGGTCGCCCTTCACCTGGGCCGACATCTGGTTCATCACGTAGGCGAACCCGATCTCGCGCTCGGGCAGCGCGCAGCCGAGCGAGCCGCCCAGGCCGGCGTGGCCGAACGAGCCCTCGCCGAGCATCGGGTCACCGGGGTCCGACAGGAAGAACCCGGAGCCGAGCCGGGTGGGGCCGCTGCGCATCACCAGGTCCTCGCCCTCGGACTGGACGGCGCGCGCATCGTCGACCTGGGCGCGAGACAGCAGCCGGACCCCGTCGACCTCCGACACGAGCGCCCCGTAGATGCGGGCGAGCGATCGCGCGGAGGTGCAGCCGTTGGCAGCGGGGATCCGGGCGCGCAGCACCTCCGCCTGGTTGAACGTCGTGGGCAGCACCGGCGCGATCATGAAGGCCCGGTTGGTGTGCGAGCCCGGCGTGAAGATGGCGGCGATGGTGGGGTCGGGCTCCTCGCCGATCGAACCGGGGGCGAAGTCGAGCAGCGGGGCGACGCGGGGCAGGTCGGCCTCGCCGATGCCGATGTGGAACTCCGCGCCCACCGGCGCGGCCACCTCTTCGCGCACGAAGGTGCCGATGTCGGTGCCGGTGACCCGCTGGATCACCTCGCCCACGAGGTGGCCGAAGGAGATGGCGTGGTAGCCGTGCGCCGTGCCCGGCTCCCACAGCGGCGGGGCGGCGGCGAGCGCCTCGATGAAGGGGTCCCAGGCCAGCAGCTCGTCGATGCTCAGCACCCGGTCGATGCCGATCACGCCCGAGCGGTGGCCGAGGAGCCAGCGGACGGTGATCGCCTCCTTGCCGTTGGCCGCGAACTCGGGCCACACGTCGGCGACCGGTGCATCGAGGTCGAGCTCGCCCCGCTGGGCCAGCAGGTGGGCTGCGGTCGACACGATCCCCTTGGTGGAGGAGAAGACCAGCTGCAGCGTGTCGGCCTCGTAGGCCCGGCCCGTCGCCGGGTCGGCGACGCCGGCCCAGAGGTCGACCACCTGGTCGCCGCCGACGCGCACGGCGCACGCCGCGCCGACCTCGGCGTGGTGCGCGAAGTTGGCGGCGAATGCATCGGCCACCGGCTCGAAGCCGGCGGCCACGGTGCCGTGGATCTCGACGGGCGCGTCGACGGCCATGGTTCCCTCCCTCGGCGACGCGGCGTCGCCCGGCGGACGATGGTACGCGCCACCGGAGGCGCCGGCGCTGGGCTCGAGGTCCCTACGATCGCGTCGTGACCCCTCCCGCCGACGCCGTGCTGTGGCAGG
>JAGQSL010000138.1:0-288 GCA_020439525.1 Acidimicrobiales bacterium
CCGCATCCGCACGGTGCGGGTGGTGGGCGGGGGTGGGGGCGGCCCGGCGTCGACCCAGCGCTGCCAGCGGGCCTCCATCACCTCGGCCTTGCGGGCGCTCGACTCGGCGTAGCTGGCCCGCTGCTTCATCTCCTTGAACAGGTGGAAGAGGCGGCGCTCCTCGGCGTTCCAGCGGGCGAGGGCGTCGCCGAGCGAGGCGTTGCGGGCCTCGCGGGCGTCCTCGTAGGTGTCCCACCCGCCGGCGTGGGTCCACGCGCCGTTGCCCTCGATGGTGATGACGGCGTCGGC
>JAGQSL010000138.1:314-5014 GCA_020439525.1 Acidimicrobiales bacterium
AGCAGGATCGTCTTGCGGCTCTCCTGCAGGCGATGCTCGAGCCAGCGCTTGGCCGGGATGTCGAGGAAGTTGTCGGGCTCGTCGAGGAGCAGCACGTCGGCGTCGGAGCCGAGCAGGGACTCGAGCACGAGCCGCTTGCGCTGCCCGCCCGACAGCATGGTCAGCGGCCGGGCCGCCACGTCGTCGAGGCCCTTGCCGAGCACGGCGGTGCACACGGCGTCCCAGCGCGACTCCTGGTCGTAGCCGCCCGCCTCGCCCCACTCGATGTGGGCGGTGGCGAGGGCGGCGCCGGTGGCCTCGTCGGGCGCGTCGTCGTTGGCGGCCTCGGCCCGGGCCAGGGCCTCGCCCGCGGCACGGATGCGGGTGGGGGCGAAGCGCACGAGCAGCTCGCGCACGGTCGTCGCTCCGTCGTCGCCGGTGCCGATCGCCTGGGGCATGAGGGCGACGACGCCGTCGGCCCGGATCGCCCCGTCGAGCACGGGCACCTCGCCGACGATGGCTCGCAGCAACGTCGACTTGCCCACGCCGTTCGCCCCCACGAGCGCGGCGTGCTGGCCGGCGCGGACCTTGAACGTGACGTCGTCGAACAGCACCGCCCCGCCGGGGTGGGCGCACGACGCGCCGGAGACGTTGATCGCGCCCACGCCGCCATCTTGCTCGGAGCGGCGGTCGGTGACCGCCCGAGTTCGGGATCCCGTCGGATGGGCGACGTCAGCAGTCCACGGCGACGTGGAGCGCCTGGCACGCGTCGGCGAGCCGCGTCGGGTCGAGGGCGCACTGGCGCTCCACGAGGTACGCCTTCGGCACGACGCGAAGATTGTCGAAGCTCGCCACGCACTCGGTCGGCATCCCGTCGTCCGGCGTCAGCCGCAGTTCGGTGGGGATGTCCCGGATCGTCCGGGTGATGGGCGCAGCGAGCACGCTGTGGAGCACCGGGATCGCCGCGGAACGGGTCATGACGAGGAACGGGCGGCGGCCGACCCCCTCGAGCTCCCCCCACCAGACCTCACCGCGCCGGGGTCCGGTCACCAGGGCTCCTCGGCGATCGCGTCGCGCAGCGATGCTTCGGCCGCAGCTCGCTCGATTTGGGTGGGCGGGGTGCGCAGGTACCCGTCGATGATCGAGCGGTCGTCCCGATCCCGACGACCGAGCTCCACGAGCGCGTCGATGCCAGCGCGAACGGCGGCGGCGCGACTCGAGTACTCGCCCCGCTCGACGAGGGCATCGACCACCGCCATCTGCTCGGAGGTGATCCGGACGGCGATCTGCTGGGTGGTCACCACCGAAGCATACCAAATGGGATGCATCGTGGGATGTGCTACCCGGCGCATCGCTCGGACCGACGGCTGGGTCCGTTCGGCGGGGCAACGGGTAGAACGGGAGCGATGAGCACCACCCCGCCGCCGGTCGACGATCTGGGCGAGCGCGACCTGCGGGTCGGGGCGCCGAAGGCAGCGGCCGCCGGCCTCCCCGGGGTGC
The DNA here is from genome assembly GCA_020439525.1 of Acidimicrobiales bacterium. Taxonomy (GTDB): domain Bacteria; phylum Actinomycetota; class Acidimicrobiia; order Acidimicrobiales; family Iamiaceae; genus Aquihabitans. The sequence goes on from JAGQSL010000138.1 coordinate 1,794, forward strand.
TCGCCGGCCTGGGTCACGCCCGCCGTCAGCTCGGCGCCTCCCGGTCGGCGAAGACCTTCCTGAAGCTCAACCAGCCCGACGGGTTCGACTGCCCGGGCTGCGCCTGGCCCGACCCGAACCACACGTCGTCGTTCGAGTTCTGCGAGAACGGGATGAAGGCGATCGCCGAGGAGGCGACGGTGCGCCGGGTCGACGCCGCCTTCTTCGCCCGCCACGACGTGGACGACCTGGCCCGGCGCTCCGACTGGTGGCTCGGCCAGCAGGGCCGCCTCACCGAGCCGATGCACCGCGCCGAGGGCGACCGGCACTACCGGCCGATCTCGTGGGACGACGCCTTCGGCGTGGTGGCCGACGCCCTCGCCGCCTCCGGCGACCCCGACCGCGCCGTCTTCTACACGTCCGGGCGCACGAGCAACGAGGCGGCGTTCCTCTACCAGCTGTTCGTGCGCAAGCTCGGGACGAACAACCTCCCCGACTGCTCGAACATGTGCCACGAGTCGAGCGGCGTGGCGCTCACCCAGGCCATCGGGATCGGCAAGGGGAGCGTCACCCTCGACGACGTCCACGAGGCCGAGCTGATCGTGGTCGTCGGCCAGAACCCGGGCACCAACCACCCCCGCATGCTCACCGCGCTCGAGGAGGCCAAGCGGCGAGGCGCGGCGATCGTCGCCGTCAACCCCCTCCCCGAGGCCGGGCTCATCCGGTTCAAGAACCCCCAGCGGCCGACTGGCGTGCTCGGGCGGGGCACCGAGCTGGCCGACGAGTTCGTCCAGGTGAAGGTCGGCGCCGACCTCGCCCTGTTCCAGTGGTGGAACCGGCGGCTCGTCGAGCTCGACGACGAGCGCGGCGGCACCGTGCTCGACCATGCCTTCCTGGCGGAGCGCTGCGAGGGCGCCGACGAGCTCGTCGCCCACCTGCGCGGCCTCGACGCCGACGAGCTGTTGGCCGCCACCGGCGTCGACGCCGGCACGGCCGAGCGAGTCGCGCAGCTGCTGGCCGGCCGCGACCGCATCATCGTCTGCTGGGCGATGGGCATCACCCAGCACCGCCAGGCGGTGCCCACCATCCGCGAGATCGCCAACACCGTGCTGCTGCGCGGCAGCATCGGCCGCCCCGGCAGCGGACTCTGCCCGGTGCGCGGCCACTCCAACGTGCAGGGCGACCGGACGATGGGCATCTACGAGAAGCCCGCCGAGGCCTTCCTCGATGCCCTCGCCGCCGAGTTCGGCTTCGCGCCGCCCCGCGAGCCGGGCCACGACACCGTGGACTCGATCGGCGCGATGGACCGAGGCGAGGTCGACGTGTTCTTCGCCCTCGGCGGCAACTTCCTCGCCGCCGCCCCCGACACCGAGGTCACGGCCCGGGCGCTCGGGCGCTGCGCCCTCACCGTCCAGGTCTCCACCAAGCTCAACCGATCCCATGTGGTGGGCGGCCGGGCATCGCTGATCCTCCCGTGCCTCGGCCGCACCGAGCGCGACGTGGTCGGCGGCGTGCCCCAGAAGGTCACCGTCGAGGACTCCATGTCGATGGTCCACGCCTCGGTCGGCACCCTCGAGCCGGCGTCGCCGCACCTGCGCAGCGAGGTGGCGATCGTGGCCGGCCTGGCTCGACGGGTGCTCGGGCCCGACGACGACGTGCCGTGGGAGGAGCTGGCCGCCGACCACGGCGCCATCCGCGACCGCATCGAGGCGGTCGTCCCGGGCTTCACCGCGTTCAACGAGCGGATCGAGATCCCGGGCGGCTTCGCCCTCCCGCATCCGCCGCGCGACGCCCGCGAGTTCCGCACGCCCGACGGGCGGGCCCACCTGGCCTGCAACCGCTTCGAGCCCGAGGCGGTGCCGGCCGGGCGGCTGCTCCTCCAGACCATCCGCTCGCACGACCAGTTCAACACGACGATCTACGGCCTCGACGACCGCTACCGCGGCATCCACCAGGGCCGCCGCGTGCTGTTCGCCCATGCCGACGACCTGCACGAGCTCGGCTTCGTCGACGGCGAGGTGGTCGACGTGGTGAGCGAGTGGCGCGACGAGCCCGACCGCCGCGCCGAACGGTTCCGGCTGGTGGCCTACGACGTCGCCCGGGGCACGTGCGCGGCGTACTTCCCCGAGGCCAACGTCCTCGTGCCGCTCGGCTCGGTGGCCGAGCAGAGCAACACGCCGACGTCCAAGGCGGTCGTGGTGCGCCTCGAGCGGCCGACCGCCTGACGCGGCGGCGGCCGTCCCGCCGGGTCAGCCCGGCGTGCGGTCCCAGGCGTCGGAGTGGGCGATGATCCGCAGGAGGGGGGCGATCACGCTCGACCACGGTCGGGCGGCGGGCACGGGCGCCGCCGGCGCGGCCTCGGCCGGACCGAGGCAGTCGGGGCCGTCGTTGGCGACGGTGAGCGAGCCCCACGCCAGGCCCTTCCACGAGTCGAGCCCGGCCACCTCGGGGAACGCGACGAGGAAGCCGGCGCGACACGCGAACAGCGGTCCGGGGTCCACCGACTCCTCCTGGCCCACGCTCGTGGCGCCGTTCGGGAGGGCGACGCGCTCGTAGTGGAGGTGCGGCGTCGACGACGAGCCCGTGGACCCCACCATCCCCAGCACCGTGGTCTCGTCGACCCACTCGCCGGCGGGGTCGATGGCCACGCCCGCCAGGTGGGCGTAGAGGGTGCTGCTGCCGAAGCCGTGGTCGACGCGCACCACGTTGCCGAACCCGGACCCGCCGGGCTTGCCGGTGATGTCGGTCGCGAAGCCGGCGTCGGCGGCGTAGACCGGCGTGCCCGTGGGGGCGATGAAGTCGATGGCCCAACGATCGTGGTGGCCGGCGCACTCGTAGCCGTGGGAGGACCCGTGCGAGTCGAACGTGCAGCCGACCTTCACCTCGCTGCCGTCGAGCGAGGTGCGCAACGGCACCCACACCGGCGGGCCGTAGACGCCGGGGCCGGCCGTCCGGTCGATCGGGCGCACGCCGGCGACGCCGACGGCAGGGTCGACCGCGTCCGCCGAGGTCGTCGGCGGCGAGGCGAGCGTGGCGATCAGGAGGGAGGCGACCAGCGCGAGGGCGGCGCGGCGGGCGAGGGAGCGGATCTCGGGACTCCAGGTCTCGGGAGGCGTCCGGGGAGGCTAGATCGTCCGCTCAGGCGCGTGGGAGCTCGAGCAGCACGCCGTCGAGGTCCTCGGTGAGCGTCTCGATGCCGAGCTCGGCGGCGATGCGCCGGTCGATGCGGTCCCAGCCCGGCG
>JAGQSL010000139.1 GCA_020439525.1 Acidimicrobiales bacterium
GCCGGTCGCCGGGCGAGCACCTCGTCGGCGGCGACGGGCACGACGGCGCCCGCCTCGTCGTCGAGCCACGCGGCGATCTGCTGGTCGAGCTCACCCATCGGTGCCCACCTCCTCGTGCACGCCGAGCTGCGCTCGGAGCTGCTCCATCGCCCGAGCGACGTGCGTGCCGACCGACGACTTGGCCACGCCCAGCGCCTCGGCCACCTCGGTGTACGACCAGCCGCACCCGTGGACCAGCACCACCACCGCCCGCTGGCGCTCGCTCAGGGCGGCGAGGGCCGGGCCCAGGCCCGGCTCGAACGCCGAGGCGTCGCTCGGCTCGCGGGCGGGGAGGAGCGCCCGGCGGCGCCCCCGGCTGCGGCTGGTGCCCACCCGGTAGAGGTAGCCGGCCGGGTTGTCCATGGTCTGCACCTCGGCCCAGTGCTCCCAGGCCCAGGCCAGCGCTTCGGCGGTGGCGTCGCGCCCGGCCTCTCGGCCGCGCAGGCCGACGAGGGCTCGGCGCAGCCGGGGCTCGACCTCGGCGACGAACGCCGTGAACGCCGCCCGCTCGTCGACCGCCCCCGTCACCTGCACGACCCTAGAGAGCACCGAACCGCCCGATCGGACGACGCCCGCCGGCCGAACATCGAACGTGAGTGGAGCGTTGCGGCGCGCTCCGATGCGAACCTCGTCGTCGGGGCAGGGGGCGTGGTCAGTCGGCCTGGTCGCGGAGGAACTGCTCGACCTCGGCCGCGAGCTCGTCCGCGCTGGGGACCTCGGCGTCGTCGACGGGCGGGGTGGCCGAACCGACCATCTCGTCGTGGCGCTCCTCGAGCGCCCGCAGCATGGCGAGGTGCTCGGCGTTGTTGGCCACCGCGGCGTCGAGGCGCTGGCGGGTGGCCTCGGCGTCGCCCGGCAGCGAGCCGACCGGCAGCGACAGGCCGCCCACGGCCTCGAGCTGGCGGATGAGGGCGAGCGAGCCGGCGTGGTAGGGCATCGGGTCGCCGCCCACGTAGTGGGGGATCTGGGCCCACAGCCCGAGGGCGGGGATGCCGAGCTCGTCGCAGCGGCGCTCGAGGACGGCCTGCACGCCGGCGGGGACGTCGAGGGTGCCGCGCAGCAGGCCCGAGGTGGCGGCCAGGTCGGGGTTGGCGGCCGTGACCGACAGCGAGACCGGCCGGGTGTGGGGGACGGTGGCCGGGTAGGCGCCGAGGCCCACCACCATGCGGGTGCCGAACGCCTGGGCCAGCTCGAGCGCCGCTTCGGTGAAGGCCCGCCAGCTGTGGTCGGGCTCGGCGCCGAGCAGCAGCAGCACGTCACGGCCCTCGCCGTCGATCCCGGCGCGCAGCTCGAGGCTCGGCCACGACAGCCCGGTGTTCACGCCGTCGACGAGGTGCATGATCGGCCGCCGGGCCCGGTGGTCGAGCAGGGCGTCGGTGTCGAAGGTGGCCACCGGGTAGGAGTCGAGCCCACCGAGGAGCGTCTGGGCGGCGGTGGCGGCCGCGTAGCCGGCGTCGATCCAGCCCTCGAGGACCATGACCATCACCGGCTCGTCGAGCGACGGGCGGTCGTGGAGCTCGTACAGCACGCCTTCAGCCTCCCATGCGATCGAGCGCGTCGAGCGACGCGCGGCCCAGGAGCCGCACGGTATCGCCGAACACCTCGGCGTCCGCCCCGTCGTTGCCCATCGCCCCGGCCTTGTAGCGGGTGTAGACGCCCTCGAGGATGCAGGCCAGCTTCCAGTAGCCGAAGGCCACGTAGTAGTCGAGGTCGCCCACCGGCCGGCCCCCGGCATCCTGGTAGGCGGCCACGAGCTCGGCCCGGCTGGGGAAGCCCTCGAGCGTGGTGGCGGCGCCCGGGAGCGCGGCGATGGGGTCGTCGGACTCGGTCCAGTAGACCATCAGCAGCGCGAGGTCGGCGAGGGGGTCGCCCAGGGTGCAGAGCTCCCAGTCGAGCACGGCGATGACCTCGCCGGA
>JAGQSL010000140.1 GCA_020439525.1 Acidimicrobiales bacterium
CACGACCAGGTCGAGGCCATGACGATGGGGCACCGCATCGCCATCATGTCGGCGGGCGCGCTCCAGCAGGTGGCCCCGCCCGACGACGTCTACGCCCGCCCGGCCAACACGTTCGTCGCCGGCTTCATCGGCAACCCGCCCATGAACCTCCTGGCCGGCACCGTCGCCGACGACGGCAGGGCGGTCGCGGTCGGTCCGGCGACGGTCCCCCTCGGCGCCGGCCTCGCCGCCGCTGTCGCCGCGGCCGGGCACCGCGAGGTCGTGGTGGGCGTCCGCCCCGAGCACCTCACCCTCGCCGAGGGGTCGCCGCTGCGAGCCACCGTGGCGGTGGTCGAGTCGCTGGGCCACGAGCGCCACCTCGTGTGCCGCGGGCCCGGCGACGTGCTGGTGACGGTCCGCCTCGGCGACGCCGACCCCACCGACCACCAGGTGGGCGACGAGGTGGGACTGCGCATCGATGCCGACCGCGTCCACCTGTTCGCGGGCGACGAGCGCGGGGATCGGATCGGGCCGTGACGGCGATAGACCTCCCGCCCGAGCGGGTGGCGGCTCGACGCCGGAACCGAGCGAGGAAGCGGCGCGAGGCCCTGCTCGCCTACCTGCTGATCTCGCCGGCGCTGGTGGTGTTCGCCGTCTTCGTCTTCTACCCGTTCGCCAAGAACATCTGGCTGGGCCTCTACCGGACGCCGCCGTTCCCCGGCCTCCCCAAGCGCTACGCCGCCTACGACCAGTACGCCCGGGTGCTCACCTCGCCCGAGTTCCGCGGGAGCCTCCGCACCACGTTCCTCTTCGTCGCCATGACCGTGCCGACGGGCCTGCTGCTCGGCCTCCTCATGGCCGTGCTGGCCCACCAGAAGCTCCGCGGGATCGCGATCTACCGGACGATCTTCTCCTCCACCGTGGCCACGTCGATCGCGGTCGCCTCGGTCATCTTCTTCACCCTGCTGAACCCGCAGGTGGGGCTGCTCACCTACCTGCTCGGCCGCGAGGGCGAGCCGTCCGTGCTCGACGACCCCCGCTGGGCGCTCGTCGCCGTCGCCGGCGTGACCATCTGGCAGAACCTCGGGCTCTCGTTCATCCTCATGTCGGCCGGGCTGCAGGGCGTGCCCGACGACCTGCTCGAGGCCGCCGAGATCGACGGCGCCGGCGCCTGGGGCCGGTTCCGCCACGTGGTCGTGCCGCTCCTGTCGCCCACCATCTTCTTCGCCACGATCGTCGGCTCGATCCTCGCCTTCCAGGCGTTCGGCCAGATCGACCTGCTCACCCAGGGCGGGCCGCTCCGCAAGACGAACGTGATCGTCTACGCCATGTACGACGCCGTGTTCCGCCAGAACAACGAGGGCAAGGCGGCCGTGCTGTCGGTCGCCCTGTTCGCCATCACCCTCGTGCTGACCCTCATCCAGTTGCGGCTCCTCGAACGGCGGGTGACCTATGAGCGCTGAGGCCGCCGCCCTCGACGTCGATCGGCTCCGCCGCCGCAACCGGCGTCGGCGGCGCGCCGCGGTCGCGGCGCGCTACGTGCTGCTCACCGTGCTGGCGGTGATCGTCTTCTTCCCGATCTACGTGACGATCGTGAACTCGCTGCTGACGCCCGGCCAGATCGCGCGGCGGCCGCCCACGCTCTTCCCCACCCACCCCGAGTGGTCGTCGTACTCGAAGGCCTGGACGCAGGGGAACCTCGGCCGGTACCTGCTCAACAGCTTCATCGTCACCACGGTGATCGTGGTCGGCCAGGTGGTCACGTCGATCGCCGCGGGCTACGCCTTCGCGTTCCTCGAGTTCCCCTTCCGGCGCACGATCTTCGTCCTGTTCCTGGCCACGATGATGGTGCCGTTCGAGGTCACCTTCTTCACCAACCAGGCCACCGTCGTCGCCCTCGGCTGGTACGACACCTACCTGGCCCTCACCGTGCCGTTCCTCGCCACCGGGTTCGGCGCGTTCCTGGTTCGCCAGGCGTTCCTCGCCATCCCGCCGCCGCTGCGCGACGCCGCCGAGCTCGACGGGGCCGGCCACTGGCGGTTCGCCACCAAGGTGGCGGTGCCCCTCGCCCGACCCTCGATCGCGGCCCTCGCGGTCTTCTCCTTCTTCGGCGCGTTCAACCAGTACCTGTGGCCGCTCATCGTCACCAAGGACGAGCGGCTGCGCACGGTGCAGATCGGCCTGCGCTACCTCCGCGGCACCCAGATCGACCAGATCAACGTGACCTTCGCCGGCACCGTGCTGGCGGCGCTCCCCCTCTTCGTCCTGCTGCTGCTCTTCCAGAAGCACCTGGTCCGGGGGCTCACGGCCGGGGCGGTGAAGGGATGAGCGCCCGCGGGCGACTGCTCGGCGGGCTGCTCGCCGCCGCGCTCGTGGCCGGATCGCTCGGCGCCTGCTCGCCCGACGACGCCGAGGGCGGCACCTTCGACGCCACGGTCGACCCGGCCGACTGCGGCCTCGACGCCCTCGCCGCCGCGACGGGGCCCGTCGAGATCACCTTCTGGCACACCATGGCGCGCTCGAACGCCGAGTGGCTGGAGGCGGCGACCGACGAGTTCAACCGGTCGCAGGACCGGGTGCACGTGGCCCTGGCCCAGCAGCCGAACTACCAGGACGCGTTCACCAAGTACAAGGCCGGCCTGCAGAGCGGCGACCTCCCCGACCTGGTGCAGATGGAGGAGACGGTCGTCCAGCAGATGATCGACAGCCGCAGCACCATCCCGGTGCAGGCCTGCATCGACGCCGAGGACTACGACCTCGAGCCCTTCCTCCCCCGCGCCCTCGCCTACTACGAGGCCGGTGGGGTGCAGCGGGCGATGCCGTGGTCGATCTCCAACCCGATCCTCTTCTACGACCGCGGCGCGTTCGAGCGAGCCGGGCTCGACCCCGACCGGCCGCCCCAGACCCTCGAGGAGGTGCGCGAGTACTCCGAGCAGCTCGTCGACGCCGGAGTGGTCGAGCACGGCATCTCGCTGAAGATCGCGCCGTACATCTACGAGTTCCTCTTGGCCAAGAGCGGTGGCGAGTACGTCAACCACGGCAACGGCCGGCGGGCGCGCGCCGACGAGGTGAACTTCGACAGCGACACCTCGATCGCCATCCTCCGCTGGTGGGACGAGATGGTGAGCGACGGCCTCGCCCTCAACACCGGGGCCGACCCCAACAACATCGACCACCTCCTCGCCCTGGCGAACGGCGGGGCGGCCATGACCATCGAGGCGTCGGGCGCCATCGGCCCCGTCGAGGCCGTGCTCTCGTCGGGCGACTTCGGCGCGCTGGCCTTCGGCACCGGTCCGCTCCCCAGCCTGGAGGGCGGTGGCGGCGTGCCCGTCGGCGATGGCGCGCTCTGGCTGCCGAAGGCGTCGTCGAAGGCGAAGCGGGCGGCGGCCTGGACGTTCGCCACGTTCCTGACCTCGGCCGAGCAGCAGGCCGGGCTGGCGGTCGCAGGGGGGTACGTGCCGGCGCGCACCGACGCCACCGAGGTGCCCGAACTGGTGGCCCAGTGGGAGGCCAAGCCCTTCTACCGGACGGCGTACGACCAGCTCGTGGCCGGCCCGGTCGACGACGCCACCGTCGGTTCGCTCATCGGCGACTACCAGGCGGTGCGCAACTCGATCCGCGACGCGCTGATCCGCACCCTGCGCAACGGAGACGACCCCGCCGACGCCGCCCGCGACGCCAAGGCCGAGGCCGACATCGCCGTCCAGGAGTACAACGACCGCGTCGGGGCCTGATCGGACTTCGCCTCCCGTCCGCCGATCCGGTAGGTTGACCCCTCGCAACGACGAGCCCCCATCGTCTAGCGGCCTAGG
>JAGQSL010000011.1:0-4067 GCA_020439525.1 Acidimicrobiales bacterium
ACCCACGACATGGACCGCAAGCACATGATCGAGACCTTCAAGCGCGCCCGCGAGCACCGCGGCGCCTCGTTCGTCGAGATCTTCCAGAACTGCAACGTCTTCAACAACGGCGCCTTCGAGACCATCACCGGCAAGTCGGTGCGAGACGAGATGACCATCCCGCTGGTCCACGGCGAGCAGATCCGCTTCGGTGCCGATCGGGAGCTGGGCGTGGCCCTCAGCCCGCAGGGCCGAGCCCACATCGTCAAGGTCGCGGAGGTGGGCGAGGAGGCGATCCTCGTCCACGACGAGACCCGTGAGGAGCCCGGCCTGGCCTTCACGCTCTCCCGACTCGCCGCCGGCCCCCACGACCCCACGCCCATCGGCGTGTTCCGCGCCGTGCAGCGTGCCGACTACGGCACCGAGACCGACCGCCAGCTGGCCGCTGCGCAGGCGAAGGCCGGGCCCGGCGACCTCGGTGCCCTGCTCCACAGCCGCCCGACCTGGGACGTCGGCGCCTGAGCGCCGCGCCTCACGAGGAGCTTCCCGGCCCCTCGCGGCCGGCGTGGCGGGCCAGCGCGTCGACCATGCGGTCGACGTGGTCGCTGTAGACGCCGTCGATCCCCATCCGCAGCAGGTCGTCGAGGGTTCGCTCGAACTGCGCGTCCCAACCGAAGGCGAGCCGTCCGAAGCGGTGCACCAGCGTGGTGTGGCCGCCCGACCAGTCGCTGTGGTGCAGGTTCAGGGCGTCGATGCCCAGGTCCTGGAGGCGTGCCGCCCGACGCTCGATGCCTTCGCGGATGCGGCTGAGGCGCGTGGAGTCGACGAGGCGCACGTGGGGCGACACGGCGCGGAGGGCGAGGAGCCGGTCGTGGTCCTGGTCGCACATCCAGAGGCGGGCGGGCAGGGTCGGATCGGCGGCCATGGCGACCCGGACCGCCTCGGGCCCCGCCGCCGGATCCTTCACGTCGAGCGAGAGGTGGAGGTCGGTGCCGACGGCGTCGAGCACCTCGGCGAGCGCGGGGATGTGAGCGGGCAGCTCGGCGCGCGCCACCGCCGCGATGGGGCGCCGGCGCACCCGGCCCCCCACGACCCCGTCGTGGTCGAGCACGGCGACGCCGTCGGCGGTGAGCCAGACGTCGCTCTCGAGGGCGGTGGCGCCCAGCCGGAGGGCGAGCGCGAACGCCTCGACGGTGTTCTCCCGGGCGTGGGCTCGGGCGCCGCGGTGCGCGAAGCCCAGCGGTGGGTCGAGCTTCGACGGGATCAGGGGCGCCACGAGACCCATGGTGGCCCAGCGCGAGCGCCCACCACCAGCGGGGATGCTCCGCGTGGGAGGCTCAAGATCGCCCGGAGACGACCGATGGATGGGCACAGGAATCCGGAGGGACGACGACCTATGGCAACCATTCGGGCGAGCTGCAGCGACTGCGGTGACGTGGAGCTGACCAGCGCGGACGTGACCGTGCGGGTCTGCAGCGCCAACAGCGCGGGCTCGTACTCGTTCTCGTGCCCGAGCTGCGGCCGCATCGTCGTCAAGTCGGCGGAGCCTCGGATCGTGGAGCTCCTCGTCACCTCCGGCGTCCGCCTCGTGACGTGGCACCTCCCCGAGGAGCTCCACGAGGTCCACGAGGGCGATCCGATCGACCACGACGACCTCCTCGACTTCCACGCCCTGCTGCAGCGCGACGACTGGATCGACACGCTGCGCAAGATGACGCCGGGCTGATCGGCGCCATCGCGGCACGCGTCGGGCCCTCCGCCGCTACGCTCGTCGCCGTGGACAGCACCTGGATCGCCCCGCCCGCCGTGCTCGGACTCGGTGCCCTTGGCGCCGCCGCGCTGCTGCGGGCCCTCGCGTCCGCCGTGGAGGACGCCGAGGCAGCCCGTCGGCGCTTCCGCAAGCTCGAAGACGGGTTGATTCCGGTGCGCGTCGAGACCCGACGCACGCGCGGCTCGGTCGACCGGCTCGACCGCCGGTAGGCTCGGGCCCATGTTCAACGTGGGCGGACCTGAGGTCCTCGTCATCTTCCTGGTCGCCCTCATCGTGCTCGGTCCCCAGCAGCTGCCGAAGGCGATGAAGACCTTCGGCAGCGTGATGGGCGAGATCCGCAAGGTGTCGAACAGCTTCCAGGCCGAGATGCGCAGCGCCATGGATTCGGTGGTCGATGCCTCGGCCACCGAGAAGCCCCAGAGCGGCTCGATGGCCGATGCCACGCCGTCGTCGACGGCGACGGCGACGTCCACCATCGAGGAGGTCGTCGCTCGCAACGACGAGCCCGCCGAGGTGGGGGAGGCCCCCGGGTCGAGCACCGAGGAGGTCGGCGCCCGTCCGGCGATCGACCCCGCCGACCGCGCGGCGGGCTGACCCGTGACCGACACCGTCGCCGCCGCGAAGGGAGCGCCAGCCGACGACGGTCGGATGTCGCTCATGGAGCACCTGATCGAGCTGCGGACCCGGATCATCCGCTGTGCCATCGCCATCGCCGTCGGGGCGGTGGTCGGGTGGATGATCTACTTCCCGGTGCTCGACATCTTGCGCCGGCCGCTCGTGGAGCTCTCGGGCGATCCCAACATCTCGGACAAGTTCCTCTCGTTCGATCCGCTCGAGCTGTTCATGCTGCGGATCCAGGTGTCGGCGTACCTGGGGATCGCCATCGCCATGCCGTTCCTGCTCTGGCAGCTCTGGCGGTTCATCGCGCCGGGGCTCTACCAGAACGAGCGACGCTTCGCCTCGGCCTTCGTGTTCTCGGCCACGCTGCTGTTCATCGGTGGGGCCGCCGTGGCGTACTACACGCTGCCCCAGGCCCTGAAGTTCCTCCAGAGCATGGGTGGGGGCCAGGTCGAGATCCAGTACACGGTGAAGAACTACATCACCTTGATCGTGTACATGATGCTGGCGTTCGGGGCCGGCTTCCAGTTCCCGATCGTCCTCGTGTTCCTGCAGCTGGTCGGCGTGGTGAAGCCCCAGCAGCTGCGCCAGTTCCGCCGTTTCGGCATCGTGATCATCTTCGTCGTCGCCGCCATCATCACCCCGAGCGCCGATCCGATCAGCCTCTTCGCCCTCGCCCTGCCGATGGTCGTGTTCTACGAGATATCGATCGTCATCGGCCGCATCGCGCTCGGTCGCCGGGCGGCCGCGGAGGCGTGACCTCCGGCGCCTTCGCCCTCGACCGCTTCCAGCTCGAGGCGAACGCGGCGATCGACCTCGGCCACAACGTGCTGGTCGCCGCACCGACGGGCGCGGGCAAGACGGTCGTGGCCGACCACGCCGTCGACGCCGCGCTCGCCGACGGGCGTCGGGCGTTCTACACCACCCCGATCAAGGCCCTCTCGAACCAGAAGTACGCCGACCTGGCGCGGCGGCTGGGGCCCGAGCGGGTGGGGCTGCTGACGGGCGACAACGCGATCAACCCCGACGCCTCGGTGGTCGTGATGACCACGGAGGTCCTGCGCAACATGATCTACGCGGGGTCGCGGGCGCTCCACGACCTGGCCTGGGTGGTCCTCGACGAGGTGCACTACCTCCAGGACCCCTACCGGGGGCCGGTCTGGGAGGAGGTGGTGGTGCACGCCCCGCGCGAGGTTCGCTTCGCTTGCCTGTCGGCCACCGTGTCCAACGCCGACGAGCTGGCCGGGTGGATCGAGGCGGCTCGGGGCCCGACCGCGACCGTCGTGGAGCACGAGCGGCCCGTCGAGCTCGTCAACCACTTCCTTGTCTACGACAAGGCGAACGATCGCCTCGTCCAGGTGGAGACCCTCGTGGACGGTCGGGTGAACCCCGAGGGCAGCCGCTTCGACGCGCCCGCGGCGGACGATGCCCGAGGCCGGGACCGCTACCGCCAGCGAGGCCGGTCGAGGTGGGCGACCCCCCGACGGGGGGAGGTGGTGGAGCACCTCGCCGCCGGTGGGCTGCTGCCGGCGATCGTCTTCATCTTCAGCCGCAAGGGCTGCGACGACGCCGTCCGAGCGCTCATCGACGAGGGCGCCCGGCTGACCACGGCGGAGGAACGGGCCCGCATCCGGACCATCGTCGACGAGCGAGTCGACCACCTCTCCGACGACGACCTGCGCCTGCTCGGCTTCGACCG
>JAGQSL010000011.1:4109-8811 GCA_020439525.1 Acidimicrobiales bacterium
TTCAAGGAGGCGGTGGAGGCGTGCTTCGTCGAGGGCCTGGTGAAGGTCGTGTTCGCCACCGAGACGCTCGCGCTCGGCATCAACATGCCGGCCCGGTCGGTGGTCGTCGAGTCCCTGTCGAAGTTCACGGGCGAGCACCACGAGGACCTCACCCCGTCGCAGTACACCCAGCTCACCGGGCGCGCCGGCCGTCGCGGCCTCGATCCGGTCGGCCACGCGCTGGTGCTGTGGTCGCCCTGGTACGGCTTCGACCGGGTGGCCGCCCTGGCGTCGAGCCGGGAGTTCGTGCTGCGGTCCGCGTTCGCTCCGACGGCGAACATGGTCGTCAACCTGGTGCGCCGCTACGACCGCGACCGGGCCCACGAGCTGCTCGGCCGATCGTTCGCCCAGTACCAGGCCGATCGCTCCCTCGGGCGGTTGGTGCACCGGCGGGCCACCCGGCGCGAGCTCCTCGCCACGGCCGTGGTCGAGGCCACGTGCGAGCGGGGCAGCGTCGACGAGTACCGGGGGCTAGGGGCCGCGGAACGGCGCGCCGGGCGCGACGCTCGACGAGCTGCCCGCTCCTCGCTCGCCGACGCCATCGGCGCGCTCGGGCCGGGCGACGTGGTGCTCGTCAGCGGGCATCGCTTCGGCGTGCTGTCGGTCGGGCACCGCAAGGGTGCCGTCCGCCTGCGCCTGATCGACGTCGACGCTCGGGTCCACGTGGTCGACGACGACGACCTCGACGAGGCGCCCCTCGTCGTGGGCTCGATGGACTTGCCCGAGCCGTACGACCCGCAGCATCGGTCCTTCCAGCGCCAGGCCGCGAACGCCCTCCGCAAGGTGCGTGAGGAGCGCGGGAAGCCAGCGAACCCCTCGGCTGGGTCGGGGGAGGTCGAACGCGTCCGCCGCGCCGCACTCGACCACCCCGTCGCCTCCTGCCCCGACCTCGACCGGCACCTGCGCGCCGCCGCCGAGCGCGACCGCCTGCGACGCCAGCTCGACGAGATCGACCGGCGCGTCGAGGACCGCTCCTCCTCGCTCGAACGTCGCTTCGATGCCATCGTCGGCCTCCTCGAGCGGCGCCGGTTCCTCCGCGGCTGGTCGCTGACCGACCGCGGCGAGGTCCTCGCCCGGATCTTCCACGAGTCCGACCTGCTGGTGGCCACGGTCGTGTGCGACGGCCTCCTCGACGGCCTCGACGTCGCGTCGCTGGCCGGGGTGGCGTCGGTGCTCACCTACGAGCACCGCTCGAAGGAACAGCCGCCCGCACCGTGGTTCCCGAGCCCGCCGGTGCGCGAGCGGGTCTCCTCGATCGAGGAGGTGGCCAGGCGCCTCGGACGCGAGCAGGAGCGCCTTGGCCTGCCGGTCACACGCCTGCCCGACCCGACCTTCCTCGCCCTCGCCCACGCGTGGGCGGCCGGCGAGTCGTTCCGCACGGTCCTCACCGACGAGGACCTCTCGGGCGGCGACTTCGTGCGCAACATCAAGCAGCTGATCGACCTGCTGCGCCAGCTCGGCGAGGTGGCCCCCGTCGCCGCCACGGCGGCGACGGCCCGGCGCGCGGCCGACGAGCTGTTCCGCGGGATCGTCTCCGCGTCGAGCGAGGTCGCCCAGCCGGCGCAGGTGGCCCCCGAGGCCGGCGGGTGACCATCGAGAAGGGGCAGCCGTGGGGGAGCGGGGGTTCGCTCGGCCCCGACGGCACCCTGGTGCGCACCGACGCCGACGCCCGGGCCGCGATCGAACCTCGGCGCCGCGCCGGCGAGCCGCTGCCCGAGCTCGGCCTGCTCGGCGGGGACCTGGCCCGCACCGTCGGCGCCCGCGGCGACGAGGGCCGCCTGCGCACGAACGAGGCCGTCCGGTTGCCGGTCGACCTCTGCTCGGTGCTGCTCGACGGCCGCCAGCACTGGTTCGTCGCCCACCTCGTCGCACGGCGGTCCTGGTGGCGCGGACGGGTCGTCGCCATCATGAACGCGCAGTGGATCGGTCGCTGGGACATCGCGCCGCGGAGCCACCCCAACGACGGGCTGGTCGACGTCTTCGACGGCGATCTGAGCCTCGACGACCGGTGGAAGGCGCGGCGCCGCCTGGCCACGGGGACCCACGTCCCCCACCCCGGCATCGCCCAGCAGCGGGTGGCCGCGGTGCAGATCGACCTCGATCGGGCGACGCCCATCTGGCTCGACGGGGAGCGGGTCGCCACGGCCCGCCAGGTGGTGGTGCGCGTCGAGCCCGACGCCCTGACCTGCGTGGTCTGAGGGTCCGGCCGGTACGGTCGCACCCATGCAGGCCTGGATCCTCGACGAGTCGCCCGGGAGCTACCGCTACGGCGAGGTGCCCGATCCGGCGGTCGGGCCCGACGACGTCCGGGTGCGACCGGTGGCGAGCGCGCTCAACCACATGGACCTCTGGGTCACCAAGGGCAAGCCGCGCCCGCACCTTCCCCACGTGCCGGGTTGCGACGTGGCCGGCGTGGTCGAAGCCGTCGGCTCGGCCGTGGCCGGGGTCGCCGTCGGCGACGAGGTCGTGGTCAACCCGGCCGTGTCGCCCCTCGAGATGGTGGTGGCCCACGGCGACGACGCGCCGATGCACCCGGGGTTCCAGATCGTCGGCGAGCAGCGCTGGGGCGGCCATGGCGAGCTGGTCGTGGTGCCCGCCCGCAACGTGGTCCCGAAGCCGACCGGGCGGACGTGGAGCGAGTGCGCGGCCTTCCCGCTGGCCACCTTGACCGCCTACCGGATGCTCCGGCGAGCGCGCCTGCGGGCGGGCGAGTCGGTCCTGATCGTGGGGATCGGCGGCGGGGTCTCGATGGCCGCCCTCGCCCTGGCCCGGACCATGGGGGCCACGGTCTACGGCACCTCGCGCGATCCCGAGACCCGCCGTCGCGCCGAGGAGGCCGGTGCCACCGCCTGCTTCGCGTCCGACGACCCCTGGCCGGTGCGGTGCGAGGTGGTGCTCGAGAGCGTCGGGCCGGCCACCTGGGAGCGCTCGGTCGGCGCCCTCGCCCCCGGCGGGCGCCTGGTGGTCTGCGGCGGTACGTCCGGCCCGGTGGTCGAGGTCAACCTCCCTCGACTCTTCTTCAAGCAGCACGAGATCATCGGGTCCACCATGGGCGGCTACGGCGAGTTCGCCGAGGTGGTCCGCCTCGTCGACCAGGGCCTGCCGATCGCGGTCGACGTGGAGCTGGGGGTCGAGCGCTACCCCGAGGCGCTCGAGCGCTTGGCGAGCGGCCGCCACCTGGGCAAGGTCGTGCTCCGCCACGACGGCGCGGCGGACGAGCAGGGCGCGGCGTAGCCTGCGGCGATGGTCGACCTCGACGCCCTCAAGGATCGGACCGACCGGGCGGTCGCCGATCACGCCGACCAGCTGCTCGAGGCCTCGCACGCCATCCACGCCCGGCCCGAGCTCGGCTTCGAGGAGCACCACGCCCACGACGTGCTGGCCGACCTGCTCGAGGCGGCCGGCCTCGCCGTCACCCGGGGGGCCTACGGCCTGCCCACCGCGTTCGAAGCCGTGGCCGGCACCGGCGGGCCCCGCATCGCCGTCATGTGCGAGTACGACGCGCTCCCCGGGATCGGTCACGCGTGCGGGCACAACATCATCGGCACCGCCGGGGCGGGCGCCGGGATCGCGGCGGCGGCGCTCGCCGAGGAGCTCGGCGGCACCGTGGTGGTGCTCGGCACGCCCGCCGAGGAAGGCGGCGGCGGCAAGATCCTGATGGCCGAGCAGGGTGCGCTCGACGCGGTGGACGCGGCCCTGATGGTCCACCCCGCCGGCATGGACCTGGCCCGGTTCGGCGCCATCGCCATCCAGCAGCTCGAGGTGACCTACCACGGTCGCGCCGCCCACGCCGCCGCCGCGCCCCAGGCCGGCCGCAACGCCCTCGACGCCGCCGTGCTCGGGTACGTGAACGTCGCGGCGCTGCGCCAGCACATCCGTCCCGACGAGCGGATCCACGGCATCTTCACCGAGGCCGGGACGGCGGCCAACGTCGTGCCCGCCCGGGCGGCGGCCACCTGGTACGTCCGGTCGCCCACCGTGCGAGGCCTCCAGAAGCTCAAGGGGCGGGTCCTCGCCTGCCTGGAGGCGGGGGCCGCTGCCTCGGGGTGCACGATGGAGCACCGCTGGATCGATCCGGCGTTCGCCGACATGGTCGACAACGATCCGATGATCGAGCTGTACCGCGAGAACCTCGAGCGCACGGGTCGGCGGCTGGTCGATCCGTCGTCGCTCCAGGGCATCGTCGGCAGCACCGACATGGGCAACGTCAGCCACGTGGTGCCGGCGATCCACCCGATGATCGCCGTCTCGCCGCCCAGCGTGGCGATCCACACCGAGGACTTCGTCCGCTTCGCCGCCGGGCCCGAGGGCGATCGGGCGGTGCTCGACGGCGCTCGAGCGATGGCGGCCACGGTCGTCGACCTCTGGGCTCGTCCGGGCGCCCTCGAGGCCGCCCGCGAGGCCTTCACCGAGGCCCGCTCGGTCGGCCGCGCCACCGGTCGGCCGACCGTCGGGGGCGACGCCGAGGGCTGATCGCCACGTCGGCGGGCATCCACGAAGCGGCCTCGCCCGAGCCTCTAGGGTCACCCGCTGTGACGGTGTACGTGGCCGAGGAGTTCAGCGAGTCGGAGTCCGATGTGCTCCGCCGCTACTTCACGAACCTCGACCAGCCGGTCTTCGCCCTGGTGAACCTGCCCGAGGTGGTCAAGGGCGCCCTGTTCGC
>JAGQSL010000141.1 GCA_020439525.1 Acidimicrobiales bacterium
GCACCATCGCCGCCTACCGCGACCAGGGCAGCACCCGCACCGCGACCGGCGACCTGCCGATCTAGCGTCCGCGCCCCACCCGCCCGTGTGAACTGACCGTGATCTTCGGTGGTCGACCACCCGAGATCACGGTCAGTTCCCGGCCGCAGCGCGGGCGGCGCTAGCCCGTCGGGCCTCCCCGCTCCTCGCGGAGCTGGGCCTCGGCCTCGGCCTGGAACGCCTCGTGCTCCGCGACCAGCCGGTCGATCTCCGCCCGATCGCCCGCCTGGTCGTCGGACACGTACCCGAGGCCGACGATGAAGTAGCCGTTCGGGTGTCCGGCGGCGTCGACGACGCGCTGGCCCGCGAGCGGAGCACCGGTCCCCAGGGCGAAGGTCGGCAACGGCTCGAGGTCGGCGTTCGCGACCACGTAGCCCACCGGGTTGCCCTCGTGGTCGGCGACCGTCACGTACCCCGGCGGCGGCGTCGCCGGCACGGTGGCCGGTGGGACGGCGGGGGCGACGCTCGTCGACGAGGCGGTGGTCGTCGACAGGGCGACGCTCGTCACCGGCTGCGGCGCATCGCTCGACCCGCGACCCAGCAACCACGCGCCGACGAGCCCGATGAGCCCGACGGCGAGCACGACCGCCACCCGTCGGTCGCGCCGTGGCACCCCAGGGGCGAGGCGCGGGCCGAGGCGCGGGCCGAGGCTCGCCAGGGCGGGCTCGGGGTCGGGCGATGGGCCTGCTGCTCGATCCAGGCGACGACCCAGGTCATCTCGGATGGGCATGGGGAACCTCCTGGAGGTCGTCGGCGGTGCCGAGCGCCCGTTGGAGGCGCTGGCGTCCCCGCCGCAGGTGCGATCGCACGGTCGCCTCGGCGCAGCCGAGCACCTCGGCGATGTCGTCTGCCGGCCAACCGGCGAGGTGGTGCAGCACGACCGCGACCCGTTGCGGATGGGTGAGGTCGCGCAGCGCCTCGAGCAGGTCGAGGTCGAGGGGCCCATCGGTCGACGCCCAGGAGGCGGCGATACGCTCGAGGTCGCCGCGACGAGCTCGGCGCCAGCGGCGGCGCCCCGCCTGGCGCAGGGCGACCCGCCGCACCCACGCCCCCGGACGGTCGTAGGTGGAGACCTCCGACCATCGCGACCAGCAGGCGACGAAGGCCTCCGCGGCCACCTCCTCGGCGAGGGGGACGCCCCCGCAGACGAGGCGGAGCTCGCGCACGAGCGCCGGGTACTCGGCCCGGAACAGGGCATCGAAGTCGTCGTGGTCGCTCATGGCCACCCGACACTGTCGCGACCGACCCCGAGCGTTGCACCCGACCCGAGCGGGCGACCGGCGCTCGGCGCTAGCTCGACCGCTTCGCCCGGCGCTTGCGGGTGGTGGCGGCGAGGCCGACGGCGAGCTCGAGCTCGTGGAGGGAGGCCTCGAGGTGCCCGAGGAGGCGCTGGAGGTGGGGCACGCGCCGCCGGCAGCCGGTGAGGCCGATCTCGAGGTTGTCGACGTAGCTGGTGAGCGTGATGTTCAGCGCCTGGCCGTGGTACGGGATCGACACCGGGTACACGCCCTGGAGGCGGGCACCGTTCAGGAACAGCTCCTCGCGGGGGCCCGGGACGTTGGAGATGATGATGTTGAAGGGCGGTCGCCACCCCTCGCCGCCGCCGAGCGCCGAGACCACCGGCAGCGGCGCCATCGTGGCGGCGCTGTAGGCCAGGCGCTGCAGGGGGGACAGCTCGCGCAGCGTGCCCTTGGCGATGTCCATCGAGCGCTTGATGCGGTCGAGGCGCCAGCTCGGATCGGCGATGTCGGTGGCGAGCGAGGTGACGACCGCGCCCACCGCGTTGCCGCCGGCGCTGTCGTCGGTGCGCAGGCTGACGGGCACCATCGAGGTGAGCGACTCGTCGGGCAGGGCGTCGAGCTCGAGCAGGTACCGCCGCAGGGCGCCGGCGCACATGGCGAGCACGATGTCGTTGAGGGTCACGTCGGACGCCTTGGCGACCGCCCGGATGCGAGACAGGCTCCACGTCTGCGCCGCCACCCGGCGCGCCCCGGTGATGTGGACGTTGAGCATGGTGGCCGGCGCCTTGAACGGGAAGCCGGCCAGCTCGTCGTCCATCGCTCGACGCACCGACCGGAGCAGCGCCGGGGTGACGCCCAGGAGGTCGACGGCGCCGCGGGCGGTGCCCACCAGCAGCTCGAGCGGATCGGCGCCGGGCGAGCCGGCCCCCCGAGCGGTCTTGGGCCGGGCCGCCCAGGCCGGCGGGACCTCGGCGCCCGGGTCGGTGGAGAGCCACCGCTCCAGCAGGCGCAGCGCCGAGACGCCGTCGACCATGGCGTGGTGGACCTTGGTGTAGGCGGCGAAGCGACCGCCCTCGAGGCCCTCGATCAGGTGGAACTCCCAGAGGGGGCGCTGCCGGTCGAGGAGCGAGCCGTGGAGGCGGCCGCCGAGCGCCAGCAGCTCGCGAACCCGGTGCGGCTCGGGCAGCGCCGAGTGCCGCACGTGGTACTCGAGGTCGAGCTGCTCGTCCTCGCGCCAGCCCCACTGGTAGCCGGTGGACAGGGCGCGGTAGGGCCGCTGGCGGAAGAGGGGCGCGACCTCGGTGTGGGCGAGCATGGCTTCGTACTGCTCGAGCAGCCACCCGGGTGGCGCGTCGGGTGGGAGCTCGAACACCTGGAGCCCGCCCACGTGCATGGGCGTCGCCCGTGACTCGGTGAGCAGGAACGGGAGGTCGGTGGCAGCGACCAGGGCCATGGCGCCGATCGTAGGGGCACCCTCAGCGCGACGCGAGGTAGCGCCGCCAGCCGCCGTGTGCGGTGATGTCGGCGGCGCCGGCCAGGCCGGCGGTCTCGCAGATGAACCCCTTCACCCAGCGACCGCCCCGCAGCTCCACCGACCCGATGCCGAGCGGCGGCGGCACCTGGGCGACGACCGTGCCGAGGCCGGCCGGCGGCAGCGACCACACCTCCACCTCGACCGCGCGGCCACCGGAGCCGACGCGCTCGAGCGCCGGGCGCTCGGGCGGGCCTCCGGCCAGGTGGAACAACCGATAGCAGGCCGAGGTCTCGGTGGTGGCCACCAGCTCGCCGCCGGCCTCCACCAGCTGGGCGTTCAGGGGCTGACCGCGCAGGTGGGCACCCACGACGGCCAGGTCGACGCGCCCGCCGGCGGTGCTGGCCCCGGCCACCAGCACCTCGCCCGTGATCGCCGCGGCGGCCGACGCGACGGCACCCGCCAGGTGCGGTGGCGCCAGCACGGTGGCCCCGCCGGCGCCCCCGTCGAGCGCCGGCACCGCGATCGCGGTGAGCCCGAGCAGGTTGGCGAACGTGGTGTTGCGGCCCAGGCGGGCGTTCGCTCCGATCGGGTCGGCCGCCACCTCGGCGAGCGTCGGCAGGAACGGGACCGTGGGCACCACCAGGGCGTCGACCTCGCCCCACCAGCTCGCCAGCTCGGCGCGCCGGGCGGCGAGGCGGGCGATGGCGCGGAACACGTCGGTGCCGGCGTAGGCCTCGCCGCCGGCCACCACGTTGGCGACCACCTCCACCATCCCGCTGGGCGCGGCGGCCAGGACCTCGCTCAGCGCCGCGGTCCGATCGGCCAGCCACGGCCCGCCGTAGAGCAGGTCGCCCACCTCGTGGAAGGGCGCCAGGTCGACGGGGACCACCCAGTGCCCCGCCCGCTGCAGGACGGCGCCCTCCGCCTCGGCGCCCGGGGCCACGGCGATCGTCAGCGCGCCCGAGGCGACCGGCCACGGCGAACCGGCGAGCACGCCCTCGGCCACGAGGCCGTCGGCCACCGTGCTGGCGAAGGTCGAGACGCAGTCGATGGTGGGGCTGGCCGGCACCAGGCCGTCGACCGGCCGGGTGCCGGGGGCGCCCTTGAGCCCCACCACGCCGCACATCGCCGCCGGCACCCGTCCGGAGCCGGCGGTGTCGGTGCCGAGCGCGAGGGGCACGTGCCCGAGGGCGACGGCCACCGCCGAGCCCGACGAGGACCCACCCGGGACCAGCGCCGGATCGATCGGGTTGCGGGGCGTGCCGTAGGGCGAGCGCGTGCCGACCAGGCCGGTGGCGAGCTGGTCGAGGTTGGTCTTGCCCACGTAGATGGCGCCCGCAGACTGCAGGCGACCGACGGCCGTGGCGGTGGCGGTGGCCCGACGGGCCAGGCCCGGGAGCCCGGCGGTGGTGGTGCGGCCGGCCACGTCGATGTTGTCCTTCACGGCGAACGGCACGCCCCACAGCGGCCGGCCCTCGCGGGGCCGCCCCGCGAGGGCCTCGGCCTCGGCCCGCAGCGCGACCGCCGGCTCGAGGTCGATCCACACGGCGTCGTCGCCGCTGCGGCCGATGCGATCGAGCACGGCATCGACGACGGCGACCGGATCGAGGCCGTCGTCGTAGGCGGCGGCGAGCCCGGCCAGCCCGGCGTCGAGCGGGTGGCCGACGACCTCAGGCATCGGCGCCGACCGGTGCCCCGATCGCGGCGAGCAGGGCCGAGGAGTGGGCGATGGCGCCGAACACGCCGCCCTGCATCGTCACCATCTTGAGGGCGGCCTCGTAGTTGCCGACGTCGGTGGCCCCGGTGCAGTCGGTGAGCAGGAGGCACTCGTAGCCCCGGTCGTTGGCCTCGCGCATCGTGGTGTGGACGCAGACGTCGGTGGTGATGCCGGTGAGCACGATGTGGGTGATGCCCTTGTTCCGGAGGATGAGGTCGAGCTCGGTCGCGTAGAACGACCCCTTGCCCGGCTTGTCGATCACCACCTCCCCCTCGATCGGGTACACCTCGGGCACGATGTCCCACCCGGGCTCGCCGCGCACGAGGATGCGGCCGCAGGGGCCGCCGTCGCCGATCCCGGCGCCGATCTGCTGGGACCGCCACAGCTTGTTGGGCGGGCAGTCCGAGAGGTCGGGCACGTGGCCCTCCCGGGTGTGCACGATCGTCATGCCCACCGCCCGGCAGGCGGCGAGGACCGCCACGGTCGGCTCGAGCCCCGACCGGGTGAGCGAGAGGTCGTAGCCCATGGCGTCGACGTAGCCGCCCGGGCCGCAGAAGTCGGTCTGCCAGTCGATGTTGACGAGCGCGGTGCGGGCCGGGTCGATGGCGCCGTCGTAGGGCCACGCGTAGGGCTGGGCGTCGATGGGTCCGAAGGCGGGCATGTCAGGGCTCCTGGTGGATGGGGACGGGTGCGGTGGGAAGGGAGGCCAGGGCGTCGAGCACGGGCCCGAGCCGGCCGATGGCGCCGAAGATGCCTCCGGACATGGTCACGGTGAGGGCGGCGGCGTCGGCGAGGTCGTCGGTGAGCGGGGCGCAGGCGTCGGTGACGAGTAGGCACTCGTAGCCCCGGTCGTTGGCCGACCGGAGGGTCGAGTGGACCGGCCCCTCGAGCCCGTGGCCGATCACGAGCAGGTGGGTGCGTCCGGCGGATCGCAGGGTCGCGTCGATGGGCCCGCCCCAGAAGGCGTCGATGCCCGCGGCCCCGACGGGGCGAGCGCCTGGGAGCTCGAGCGGGGTGGCATCGCCGTGGTGCACGGCGATGACGAGCCCGCCCACCCGGGCCACCTCGGGAGCGAGCACGGCGACGGCGTCGGAGGCGGCGGCCGGCTCGATGCTGCGGCGCTGCCAGGCGTCGTCCCACCCGGCGACGACCAGCGCCAGGTGCCCACCGGCCAGGCGCCCGTCGTAGGGCCAGGCGTAGGGCTCGGTGTCCGCCACGTGCGCGGTGGCGGCGCTCACGGCGCCCCCACCGGCTCGGGCGACCAATCGGCCACGATGGTGGCGAACGCTCGCGGCGCATCGAGCTGCACGGCGTTGCCGGCGCCGGCGACGGTGCGCACCTCGGCGCCGGCGAGCTCGGCCAGCACGTCGGCCACCACGACGCGCTCGGGGGCGCTGCGGCCGCCGACGGTCGTGAGCACCGGGCGTCGGCCGAGGCGGAGCAGCGAATCAGGGGTGGGGTCGAAGGTGGCGAACATGGCGATCTCCTCGCGCCAGCGCTGGGCGTGGCGATGGGCGTCGGCCCGGCCCTCGGAGCCGAGGGCGCGCCAGGTGTCGGGCCCCATCACCGCGGCGACGACCTCCATGGCGGGATCGGGGCCATCGGCGGCGGAGGCGGCGGCGAGCTGGAACCGGTGGTGCAGG
Source organism: Acidimicrobiales bacterium (assembly GCA_020439525.1). Taxonomy (GTDB): domain Bacteria; phylum Actinomycetota; class Acidimicrobiia; order Acidimicrobiales; family Iamiaceae; genus Aquihabitans. The sequence goes on from JAGQSL010000141.1 coordinate 6,115, forward strand.
GCGGGGGCGAGGCGCCCCAGCAGCGGCTCGTGCAGGACGTACGAGCCGAACAGGTCGGGATGGCGCTCGGCGAGCACCAGCCCGAGGGTGGCCCCGCCGCTCACGCCGACCAGCCGGGCGCCGACGCCCAGGCGGGCGGCGACGACCTCGGCGATGCGGTCGGCGTGGGCGGCGAGGTCGGCCGCCTCCCCCGGGGCGCCCGGTCGCTCGAGCACGACCACCCGGTGGCGGTCGCACAGCGCCTCGGCGAGCGGGGCGAAGGAGCCGGGCCCGACCCCGACGCCGTGCAGCAGCACGACGCCGGGGCCCTGGCCGCGGTCCTCGTGGACGGAGGCGGCCACGGCGGGTCAGCCGATCTTGCCGACCACGCCCTGGACGAAGAAGTCCATCTGCTCGACCTCGTCGTAGGTGGGCTGCTCGCCCTCGGCGTAGACCTCCTCGCCGTCCTGGTCGAGCACCGGTCCCTCGAAGGGCGAGCCGCCGTCGATGAAGCGCTGCTTGGCGTCGTCGATCATCGCCTTGGTGTCGTCGTCCACCATGTCGCCGTAGACCGACTGGACGAAGGGGTTGTCGCCGGTCTGGAGGCCCACCCGGTAGTCGCCGTTGTACTTCGAGTCCACGAAGTCGCCGGCCTCCACGGTCTTGACGATGTCGGTGTACAGCGGGCCCCAGTTCCACTCGGACCCGGTGATCCAGCCCTTCGGCGCCAGCTCCGAGGCGTCGGCGTGGTAGCCCACCGTGTAGGCGCCGGCGGCCTCGGTGGCCTCGATGATCGTCTTCGTGCAGTCCTGGTGCTGGGTGATGACGTCGACGTCCTTGTTGAGCAGGGACTCGACCGCGCCCGACTGGACCGTCGGGTCGCACCAGCTGCCGGTGGAGATCGTGATCACCGTCGCGTCGGGGTTCACCGACTGGGCCCCCAGCGTGAAGGCGTTGATGTTGGCCAGCGTCTGGGGGATCGGGAAGGCGTAGATGTAGCCGAGCTTGCCGGTCTCCGACGTGGCGCCCGCCGCGATGCCGGCAAGGTACACCGGCTCGTACACGGTGCCGAAGTAGGTGCCGACGTTGTCCATCTGGCGATCGCCCTCGAGGCCGCCCTGGTGGACGAACACCACGTCGGGGTTCCTCTCGGCGACGTTCTGGGCGAACTCGAGGTGGCCGTAGCTGGTGGCGAAGATGAGGTCGGCGCCCTTGTCGATCATGTTCTGCATGACCTGCTCGGACTCGGCGGTCTCGGGCACGTTCTCGGCCTGGAG
>JAGQSL010000142.1:0-1112 GCA_020439525.1 Acidimicrobiales bacterium
CGAGACGTCGAGGGCCGAGACCGGCTCGTCGCACACGATCAGGCGAGGCTCGGTGACCACCGCCCGGGCGATCGAGATGCGCTGGCACTGCCCGCCCGAGAACTGGTGGGGGCGCCGTCCGCGCACGACGGCGGGATCGAGCCCGACGGTGAGCAGCAGCTCGTCGACCTTCTTGGCCCGCTCGTCCTTGGTGCCCACCTTCCAGATGTCGAGCCCCTCGGCGATGATGTCCTCCACGCGCCGGCGGGGGTTGAGCGACGAGATCGGGTCCTGGAAGATCATCTGGAGCCGGGTGCGCAGCGCCCGCAGCTCCTTGCCCTCGAGGTCGGTGAGCTCCTGGCCCTCGAACACCACCCGGCCACCGGTGGGCGACGGGAGCTGCATGATCGCCTTGCCGGTCGTGCTCTTGCCGCAGCCCGACTCGCCCACCAGGCCGAGCGTCTCGCCCTCGAGGACGTCGATGCTCACGTCGGTCACCGCGTGCACGGTCTGGCCGCGCCCGCTCTTGAACTCGACCACGAGGTTCTCGACCCGCAGCAGCGACGAGCCGGGATCGCGCAGGTGGGCGTCGCCGATGCCGGCCATCAGTCCGCTCCTTCGATCGTCTCGCCGCCGCCCTGGTCGGGCTCGGCCGGGCCGTCGGGGACCACGTCGGCCACCGCCGCGTGGCGGGGGGCCTCGGCCGTCGTGCCGACGGGGAAGTGGCAGCGCACCAGGTGGGTCGGGTCGGCCGCGTCGGGGAGCAGCTCGGGCTCCTCGACCAGGCAGCGCTCCTGCGCGTAGCGGCAGCGCGGCGCGAACTTGCACCCGGTCGGGAGGTTCACGAGGTCCGGTGGGCGCCCGCCGATGGCCTCGAGGCGGGTGTGCTTGGCCATCTCCAGCTTGGGGATGCTCTGGAGCAGCGCCTCGGTGTAGGGGTGGCGCACGGCCGAGAACAGCGTGGAGGCGGACGCCTGCTCCACCACCTGGCCGGCGTACATGACCGCGATGTCGTGGGCCCGGCCGGCCACGACGCCCAGGTCGTGGGTCACCAGGATCATCGCCATCTGCCGGTCGCGCTGGAGCGACTGGAGGAGGTCGAGGATCTGGGCCTGGACGGTGACGTCGAGCGC